>JAFMSC010000139.1 GCA_017353825.1 Hyphomicrobiaceae bacterium
TCAGCCGAGCCACGCTATCACCGGCCAAACCCCAGGGCGGCCGGCACGATCCCTTCGTGCCCAACAACCCGGTCTTTCATGTTAACCCGGCGAGAAGGCCATGATAGGCGGGCCATCCAAGCGTCGGGCGGCCGTCGAATGGGGCCGGAGAGGCGTTCCTCGCACCCAGTATCGGCGTAAGGTCACGGCATCAGGCGCGATTCGATGCCGGACGCCCTCCCTGTGTTTCCTCGGGGGCTCGCGCGGCGCAACGTGTGCCAACACGCCGTGGGTGGCGACGAGCACCACGATCGGCTTGAGCCCGGGCTATCTGGCGCGGTGATCGCGTCAACCCTGGCCTGCCCGAGCCCTGGGGGCAAGGGCATGTCGCGCCAGGGCGCGGTCCACGCAGCCGCACTCGGCAGTCCTGGCGACACCTGTGCGGAAAAGCAAGTCCGCCACCGCCTTGGCCTCCACCCGCCGGGTCCGGGTGCACGCTTGTGGATTTTTTCGTCGGTATGCTACGCTAACCAGTGTGTGGGGGCGGCCCGCACCGTTTCCCGCGCCCGCACTGTGCGGTCGCCTAGCGGCGCGCCGGCCAGCCTATCGATTGCCTACCGCTGCGGATGCAGCGTTGTCGGACGCTTTATTTTATCTCGATTGCAAGGTGCCTTGCGTGTCCCAACCCCTTGCGTGTCCCAACCCGTTGCACGTATCAGTACAGCTTGCGCGCGAGGCGGGACAGCAACAAGGGTGCGAGGTTGGGAGCAACCCCGGCACCGTGAGGGACCCCGGCACCGTGAGGGACCATGAGTACACGTCGCAAGATCGCCTCGTCCTTACTGCGCATGTGCGGCTCAGGGCCGGCTACCAGCAGCATTGAGGCAGTTGCTATTACAGCGCAGGCGGTTCGACCCGGTCATGACCATGACCTGAAATCTTTCTGAAGTTTCTCTGAATGGGGGCCGTGGCGATGTCGGCCACTGGGCACGCTGCGAATATGCCGGCAAGGTCGTTTCGGTTTGCATCCTTCACGCTCGATCTGGACCGGCTTAGCCTGCGCACGCCGGCGGGTGAGGTGAAGCTGCGGCCCAAGAACTTCGAGGTGCTGCGCTACCTGGTCGAGAACCCGCAGCGGGTGGTGACCAAGGAGGAGGTGATCGCCACCGTCTGGGTCGGCGTCACGGTTGGCGACGAATCCCTGACGCGCTGCATCAGCGACGTCCGGCGTGCCCTGGGCGACGAAAGCCAGAAGATCGTCAAGACGGTGCCCAAGCGCGGCTACCTCTTCGACGTGCCCGTCGAGCGCGATGCGGCCCCAGCCTCGCCCGCGCAGGCACCCTTCAATAATGGGAGCGCCGCTCCCGAGCCGCAGGTGCCCGCCGATGCACCTGCGCCCGCGCTCGTTGCGCTCCGCCCGGCCCGCCCGGAGTTGCGTCCACTGACGGTGCTGGTGTGCCATATCGCCGGTCTGAAGGCGCTGGCGGCCACCCTCGAGCCTGAGGATCTCCACAAGGTGATGGGTGTCTGCGGCAGCTGCATCGGGCAGATCCTGGAGAGCCACGGCGGTTTCGTCACACAACACCTGGGAGAAGGCCTAGAGGCCTGCTTCGGCTACCCGCGCGCCCACGAGGACGACGCCGAGCGGGCCGTGCGCGCCGGACTCGCGGCCACCAGGGCCATCGCCGAGCTCAGGAGCGGTCGTATCACCCAGGCGCTGCAGGCGTGCATCGGCATCGCCACCGGCCCGGTCCTGATCGATGACGCCGGGGGCAACGCCCGGCCGCCGGTGCACGGGCTCATCGGCCAGACGCCGCTGCTTGCCGCTCATCTCGCCTCGCTCGCCGATCCCGGCACCGTCGTCATGTCGCAGGCCACGCGGCGCATCGTCGGTGGGCTTTTCGCCTGCCGCGACCTCTCCGCCGACAGGAACGGCTCGGCCCACCGCAGCGATGCCGCCCTGGTGCTCTATGAGGACGAGGTGCCGAGCCGGTTCGAAGCCCTGCGTGGGACGGACGCGTCGCCCCTTGTCGGACGCGAGGAGGAGCTCGACCTCCTCTTGCGCCGCTGGGAGCAGGCCAAGGCCGGCAACGGCCGCTTCGCGCTCTTGACCGGCGACGGCGGCATCGGCAAGTCGCGCATTGCGCTCACCTTACAGGAGAGGCTGGCCGGGCAGTACATCCCGCTCATCTACAACTGCTCGCCCTACCACCAGAACACCGCACTGCATCCCATCATCACCCAGCTCACCCGGAGCGCCGGCATCAGGCGCCACGACAGCCCGGAGGTCAGGCTGCGCAAGCTCGAGGGCCTGCTCGACTCTTTCGGCACCTGGCGCTCCGAGGAGGTGGCGCTGCTGGCCGCGCTCATGGCAATTCCGGGAGGCGACCGTTACCCGCTGCCCGACCTCGACCCGGAGCAGCTCAGGGAGCGTACGCTGGAGGTTCTGTGGGTTGGGATCAGGCGGCTCTGCGCTATCCGGCCGGTGCTCGCCGTGTTCGAGGACCTGCACTGGATCGATCCAACGTCCCTGGCCCAGCTGTCGCGCATGGTGGAGGAAATCCCTGGTCTGCCGTTGCTACTGGTCGGGACAGCGCGCCCGGAGTTTACACCGCCCTGGCCCAATTACTGGCACACAAGCACGCTTGCCCTGACGGGGCTCAGCCCCCCGCAAGTCAAGGCCCTGATCGGCTGCCTGACCAACGGCCGGGCGCTTCCCTCCGAGGTCGTCGACGAGATCGTTGCCCGCACCGACGGCGTTCCGCTCTACGTAGAGGAGGTGACAAAGTTCGTCCTGGAAAGCGGCATGGTGCGCGAGGTCGGCGACCACTACGAGCTGACGGGCAGGCTGCCTCCACGCGCCGTTCCTGCCACCCTCTCCGCCTCGCTGATCGCGCGCCTTGACCGGCTGCCGGCGGTCAAGGACATCGCGCAGGTTGCGGGCGCCATCGGAGGCGACTTCACCTACAGCGTGATCGCGTCCGTTTCGGGCCTTCCGGAGCCGGAACTGAAGGCGGGCCTGGCTCAGCTGGTCGCCGCCGAATTGATCTTCCAGCGCGGCGTGCCGCCCGATGCCAGCTATCGCTTCAAGCACACACTGGTGCGGGACGCCGCCTATAACAGTCTGGTGAGCAAGCGGCGGCAGGCGCTGCACGGTAAGATCGCGCGCACGCTTGAAGAGCAGTTCCCGGCGCTTGCCGCGGCGATGCCCGCCACGCTGGCGCATCACCACGCCGAGGCCGGCGCGCTCGCCAGGGCGGCGGCATATCTGGCCAAGGCCGGCCGTCAGTCGCTCGATCGGTCGGCGATCGCCGAGGCAATCGCCCACCTGCAGCGGGCACTGGACCTGCTGTCCAGCGTGCCCGACACGGTCGAGCACAAGCGCCAGGTCATCGACGCGCGCCTGATGCTGTTCCAGGCCTACCTCACACGCGGCGAGATCGAGCGCATGACCGAGACGCTCGTCGCCGCGGTGGAGGTCGCCAAGGCCATCGGCGACGAACGCCGGCTGGCGTTCGCCACCGCCCAGCTCGCACTCGCCCAGTGGATGCGCGGAGAGCATGTCGCCGCGGCCGGATCGGCACGCTTCGTGCTCGCCTATGCCGAGCGAACGGAGAAGCTCGACCCCGCCCGGCGGGCCGAGACACTGCCGCTCCAGGTATTCGGGAAGTATGCGCTTGCGAACGCGCTGCACGGCCAAGGCCGGCTCAAGGAGGCCATCGCTCTGCACCGGGAGATCATCGGTGCGCTGGGGCGCCTCGGTCTCGAAGGCAAGCGCCTTGGCTGGGCAGGCTTCCCCAGCGTCATGGCGCGCGCGTTCCTCGGCTGGTTCCTCATCGAGGCCGGAGACTTCGAAGCTGCCCGCGAGGAGATCGAGCGCGGCCGCGCACTCGCGGAGGCCGCGCAGCAGTCCTACGCCCACGTCCTGATCCTCGCCGGCGACGGCCTCTATCACCTGCTACGAGGATACCCCGAGCTAGCCGTGCCAATCCTCGACGCCACCTTAAAGATGTGCCAGCGCGTTGCCAGCATGGAGGCCGCCGTCGCCGGGTGGCTCGGGACGGCGCTGGTGCAGGTCGGGCGCGCCAACGAAGCGCTTGGCATCACCGAGGGCCTGTTCCGCCGCGGCGCGCACCTGGCCGCCGGCAAATACACTTGGTTCTACCTGTTCAAGGCTATCGGCGAGGGGCACGCCGCACTGGGCCGCGCCGATGAGGCCTTGGCTTGGGCCGGCAAGGCGATCGCAGTCACCGAGGAGGCGCAGGAGGTGCTGCATCGCGCCCAGGGCCTGAAGGCGCGCGGCGACATGCAGCTTGCGCTTTCGCTTCCGGTCGAGGCGGCGGTCCATGATCTTAAGAACGCCCGCCAGCTCGCTGAACAATACGGCCTCAAGCCCCTCGCCGCCGAATGTACCCTGTCCCTCGCCCGCGCCGCCCAACGAACGGGCCGGCGCGAGGAGGCCCGCCAGCTCGCGTCCCTCGCCGCCGCCCGGTTTCGTGCGCTCGGTCTCGACCGGCATCTCGCCGAGGCGGAGGGGTTGACGCGGTGACGCCACTGCCTCGATTGTGCAAAAGGGCGGCGGGACGGTCCCACCCGATCGGGTTTCCGCTCAGTCACAAAGGGTTTATCTTTGCGCATAAAACCACAAACCCGGCCGGAACGTAGCGCCGTGCGGGTGGGCGGCTCTGACGGCGCGTCGGCCAGCCACCGCCGCGCGACCGCCTCGGCGGAGCCAGGTTCTGGTGACGCCAGGTTCTGGTGACGCCAGGTTCTGGTGACACCGGGTTCTGGTGACACCGGGTTCTGGTGACACCAGGGCTTGGTTCGATCGGCCCAAGACGGCCCCGACGGGGGGCACGGGGAAAGTATCGAGGGAGAGTTCTATCATGCGTATTCTCGGCGGCCAGGCGGCCCGGGCTGCGGGCGCGGGTGCGGCGCCAGTGATCCTGCATTCGGGCGGTGTCGTAACAAACGTTGTCTCGGCCATCGCGCTCCTCTTCTCCGCCTACAGCCTGTGGGAAACAGCGCTCAAGCAGGCGGATCTGAGCGTCTACGTCACCGACGCCGCCACCTATACGCGCGACCCCAACAACGACGATGCTGCGTTCCAGGCCGGCGGCTACGAGGTGCTCGCGGTGCCCGTGACGATCGCCAACGACGGCGCGCGTGACGCTGCGGTCCTGTCACTCCAGCTCGATGTCAAGAACCCCGAAACCGGTGAGTCCGCGCGCTTTGGCGCGGCCTACACAGTAGGCGGCGAGTACTTCGCCCCCAACCGAGGCGAAAGCAGCAGCGGACGGCCGAGGACGCCGTTCGCGGCGCTGGTAGTCGCCGGGCGCTCGGCCTGGAGCGGCACAATCCTCTTCTATTCTGAAGGCTACTGGAAGAGAGAGCTGATCAAGCCAAAGGGCAAGGTTGAGGCGACGCTGAGCCTTCTCACCCCTGCCCCGAGCGGGTGGCTCGAGCGCACGCTTGGCGGGCATCCCGCGCCGGTCAAGCTCGTCATGAACGTGCCGGACACAGATCGCTTAGGGACGACCCTTACGCGCTTACGGTCCGCGAATGCGGGGTCCTAGGCCCTCGACATCGCTATGAAGGACCACACGCGTGGGCCAACCTGGGCCCTCCGAGCTTGGACGGGTGCTGGGCCGGCGCCAACGGCAGCGCGCTTGACTGGCGGTGGGCTGTTGGTACTTCGGCCTCAGTCTCGCAAAGTGGCGCCCTTACGTCGGCTGTCGCCGACACGTGGCTCGAGGCGACCATCGCATCTGCATCCCCGTACCAGTGCTATGCATTTGGCGGCGCTGGAAGCAGAGCGCGACGGTCTACGTGGGTGGCATCGCCTAGCGGCTCGGCCACGGGCGCAAGCTCGTGCGCTCCGAGGAAGTGGCGGCACGGCGGGACCCCGTGGTGGCATGCGCCAAGCGCAACAGGAGGGACGGCGGATGCCGAAGTCGTTGGCCGTGGGGCTTGCCTTGATTCTCCTTGGCCTGGCTGTGGCGGTCTTTGGCCCGCTGGTGTCGCTGGGAAGCAGCTTCGGCCCGGGTTGGGGCGACATTCTTAACGGGGGCGTCGGGGTCCTACTGCTCCTGGCAGGCGTCATCGTCGCCTGGATCGGAGCACGCAAACACCGCCGCATGTCCTAGACCAGAGGGCGCTATGGACAGCTTTCATCACCCCTTTCATCGATGGCACCTTGTCCAACGTCTACATCCTACCGGTGGTCGTGATCGTGGCGTGATTCTGGCGGGTCCGCTGGGCGCAGCTGCAATTCATGCGGCCACGTCCATTGCCGCAACGGCGCGGTCCACCGGCTCGCCACGCAGGACGGCTCGCCCTACGCCGTCCAGCGCCCGCCCGAGGCGCAGCGCGTCCTGGAGCGCATCGCTGACGTGCTGGCGGGCCGCTGCAGTGGGCGGGCTGAGTTGATGGGTCTTCACGAGGGGTCAGCAAGCGTTGAGGGGAGATCATTGTGATGATTGGCAGATTGGCAGTTGTGATGCTGGCGTTTGCCTGGTTGCCGGACTGCAAGGGCGAAGGCGTTCCTGGGTCGTTCGACAAGTTTCTCCCGCCGGTGCCGACGGCAACGGTTGGCTCCAAGGCATGGCAGGACCAAATCAGGGAGCGCAAACAGGAGGAAATGTGTTCCGAAACGAGCGATGGCAAGCGCTACTGGCTTGAGGGCTACCTGCAGCTTCCCCACAACATTGAAATCAAGGACGGCAAGACCAGGCTCGAATTGTACGCTCAGATCGACGGCAACGGGCAGGGCAATGGTCGCTCAATCAGCAGCATTGAGGTGACGATGCCAGGCGACATCGAAGATCTTATGGCATCCGCGACAGGCAAGAAATACCTCGGCCGGCGGACGACGGCACAGATCGATGCTGAGGCGCTGCGAATCCGTACCGCGGACGGCCTCGCAACTGCTCGCGACAAGATCAAGCTCACGGTCGACGTCGTGGGTCTGCCGGAGCGCAATTTCCCGTTCGAGAGCAGGCAGTTGGCCGCCTGCGCCTACCGATTCGTGAAAGCGCATAAAATCTGAGCGTCGGACAGCATGCGCCTGTTGCGTGCGGTCCTCAAACGGGGCGTGCGCCCAACCCTGAGGGAGCTGCGAAGATGAAATACTTGGTCGGAATGGCGGCCGTGCTCACGGTCGCGGGCGCGGTGAGCGCCCCTGCGCAATCTCTGCAGGAACAGCAGTACCGCACCGAGCAGGAGGCGGAGCTCGCCAGGGAGGTAGCGATCGCCAACAAGGGGTGCGAAACCAGCGTGACGGCAAAGTTCGACTGGTCGGCCATGCCGGCCGATCGCGGCGGCGCCGTCCCCTACGCCTACTGCCGGGCCGTGCTCGAGGGCATGCGGCGCGTGTGCGAGAACCCGATGGGCAAGGACGCGGTCAAGGAGAAGATCAAGAGCATCACCTGCAGCTTCGGCTCAAATCGCTCGATCGCCCTCAAGGACGGCGCCATCGACTACAAGATTGAGTTCAGGTCGGTAAACGACGCCGACTTCGTGTTCGAGTATCTTCAGAACAACCTCTAGCCGCGTGTTCTCACGCGATGTGATCCATCGGGGCTCCTAACCAGCGAAAGCTTGTTGTGCGGCAAGTGCTTCGCGCGAGACGGAGGCGCTCACCGATGGCCACAGAGTGTAGGCAGGTTTGGTTGGAGTTCGGAACCGTCGGTGGGCGCTCCGTTGTGGGCGCATTCGACGGCAGAGCGATGCTACCCCAGACAGCGTGAGAAAGCCCGCCTCGAAAGTTGGACTAGGCGGGTCAAGCCGCGCCCGGCCCGCCCTTGCTCGCCGCAAACCGGCTCGAGGTGCTGCCGAGACATTCCATTCCCAGCCAAGGAGGCTCGCGTGGGAGTTGCGGCATGATGCCGGAGCAATAGCACGCGCGGGCCGCGTGTGCGTGGGCGGGCGGAGGCCTCAATCGGGCCCCAGTCCGGCACGTCGCACGGCGTCCTCGCACGCCGCCTGAACCAAGCGGCAAGCCGCTTTCGACGATCTTGTCCCTGTTTGCAGCTGCGCAAAGAAGAACAGGCTTGTGAGCGCAAACAGCACGTCCACCAGATCCCTGGGCGGCTTGCAATCCCGGCGGCGTCCTTTGGCCATGCGACGGACCAGGACCGACAGCATTCGCCGGCGCCGCTCATTGCGCTCGCGTACGCTCTCGTCGAGATCAGGGTCGCTGGCGCCTGCCGAATGCAAGCGCAACAGTGCGCGCGTACCGGAGCTCCAGAAGTCGCAGAAGAAGGAGACGATGCGCCACAGTGCCCGGTGCGGATCGGGGTCCTCCATCACCTTCGCCAGATCACGGAAGCCACGCCGCGTGGCCAGCTCGTCGAAGACCGCTTCGAGCAGGGCGCGCCGCGAGCCGAATTGCTTGTAGACCGTCAGCCGTGTCACGCCCGCCTGCTTGGCGACCGCTTGCAGGGAGAAGCTTCTCCTATCCCTGGTCGTACCAAGGAGCGCGCTGGCGGCGGCGACGATGCGCGCCCGCGTTTCGTCGGCTGCCGCCTTCCGCGCGGGGCTTCGATACAGACGCCGGCTCATTCCACTTGACGTTCCATATTTGATTTACAATATGCATACCCAATTCGACGAGGGAGAGCACCCATGCATATCGTCATCGTCCTTACACTTGTACTGCATGTCCTGTCGGGTGTGTTCTGGGCCGGATCGACCTTCACATTAGCGCGAATGGGCGGGCCCGCAGCGGAGAAGCTGCTGCGTCCGCAAATGGGCTGCGCAGGAATGGTCGTCGTAACCGGCGCACTGCTTTGGTTTCTCATTCATACCGGCGGCACGCCGGGGACGACGGAACACATCCTCGCGCTTGGCGCACTGGCCGCGATTGCCGCCGCCGCGGTTCAAGGCATGGGGCTGCGCGCGGCCGGAAAAGGTGCAGGGTCGGAGGGGTCAATCACCGCTCAATCGGGTGGCGCCGCGGTTATGACGCAGCGCATTGCCGCGCTGTTCCTCGCGGTCGCGGTGATCTGCATGGCCGCGGCGCGCTATGCCTGAATGATGTGCCAGGGCCGGGCGAAGCGAAGACCCAACATAGATTTGGGGCACTTTGGCGGTTCTCGCTGACGCTCGGCGAGGCCACCGGCGACGGCAGCGGCGTTGGTCATGTTCCGCCGGCCTGCGATTGTCAGGTCGGGAACCGGCCTAGCCCGACTTTCTCACCGCCTTGGGG
>JAFMSC010000140.1 GCA_017353825.1 Hyphomicrobiaceae bacterium
CCCACATGGCCATGTCTTGTGCCGGGATGCCCTTGATGCCGGTAAAATTGCCGAGCTTCATGGCCTGGCGATCCTGTAGGAACATGTTGTCCAGCGTCCGGATCCTCCGGTAGTTGCTGTCGAGGTCAATCCCGACCTGGGCGGCATTGAACCTGCGCCACGCCTCCTGATCGATGCCGCCGGTCTCGTGCCAGGCGAGGAAGTAGAAGTACGTGTTCGTGTCATCCATCGGGATGTTGAGGGAGGCCACGTTGTAGGCGTTGTTGGGCGGTATGAGCGACAGGAACGGGGCGATGTAGACCGTGACGCGCACATAGTCGTGCGTTGCCGAGTTGGCGATTGGGTGCCGCAGGGCGGCGTAGCGGAACCCGTAGGGAGTGCGCGCAATCTGCAGTCTCGGCGCCTTGTCCGTCGAAGGCCGCAGCCAGGCCGCATCGGTGGCCTTTGCGCTGTCCACCTTGGCCGGGCGCATATCCGACGAATGGAGACTCGAGCTGTGGGCGGAATCGATCTGCCCCTCCAGGACCTGGGCCCAGTTGCATGCGACCTGGATCTTGACGATTGAGACTCTGGTTGTAGGTGTAGGCGCAAAGGCCGGCGGTTCGAATTCGGGTAACTCGTCGCTGGGGCCCATGAAGACCCACACGAAGCCGCCCGCCTCCCGCGTCGGATAGGATTTGATCTTGACCTTTTCGCACAGGCTGCTCTCGGCCGGCTCCGAGGCCATCTCCAGGCAGTTGCCGTCGACGTCGAACTTCCAGCCGTGATAGAGGCAGCGCAGTCCGCACTCCTCGTTGCGTCCGAACGCCAGGGAGGCCCGCCGGTGCGGACAGTGTTCATCGATGACGCCGACACGGCCCTCGGTGTCACGGAACGCGACCAGGTCCTCGCCAAGCAGCCGAAGCCTGACCGGCGCTCCGTCGGGCTCCGCCACCTCCTCGATCATGCACGCCGGCATCCAGTGCCGTCGCATGATCTGACCCATGGGCGCCTCACCTTCCACGCGGCACAGCAGGTGGTTCTCTTCCGCGGTCAACATGGGCGGCTCCATATGCCTGTGCGGCAGCAAGCGGCAGGGGTAAACTTAGGCTTCTAAGTTTACAAACCTATCAAGCCCGACATCCTTTGTCGAGAGCCATCGTCATCAGCCGACTTGCCGTGACGATACTTAGAGGACTAAATATCTCAAGGAGTCCAAGTCTCAGGTGAAACAAGTCCGATGCCGACCGACTCGGCCGAGAACGGGATGATGCCGCTCAGGCTTGTGCGCTCGACCCTGATCGCAGATGACATCCGGCTCTTCGAGATGCGCCGGCTCGATGGCGGTGAGCTGCCGGAGTTCACGGCAGGCTCGCATATCGTTATCCGCACGCCGAACGGCCTGCTGCGCAAGTACTCTCTCTGCAATGCCCCGACCGAGCGGGACCGCTACGCCATCGCCGTGAAGAGAGAAGCCGATGGCCGCGGTGGCTCACGCAGCCTGGTCGACGAAAGCCGGGTCGGCGACGAGCTGCTCGTGTCGGCGCCGCGCAACAGCTTTGCCCTCGTTAGAAGCGCTGGAGGCTACATCTTCATCGCCGGGGGCATCGGCATTACGCCGATCATGGCGATGGTCCGGCATCTCACGGCCAGCGGCCCTCGCAACTTTCGGCTCTTCTATTGCACGCGCAAGCCGGAAGCGACGCTGTTTCGCGAACAGTTATCCGCCCCAGAGCTGAGAGGACGGGTCAAGATTCATCACGACGAGGGGGACCCGGAGCGCATGCTCGATCTGTGGCCGGTATTCGAGCAGCCCAGGGGCCAGCATGTCTACTGCTGCGGGCCACGCTCCATGATGCAGGCTGTGCGCGACATGACGGGACACTGGGCGGCCTCCGCCGTGCATTTCGAGGCCTTCACGGAGCCCTCCAGAAATGTCGCCGAGGATCGCGCTTTCACCGTGCGCCTGGCGCAGTCGGGAGAGACCATCGATGTCGCGGCCGGCGTGACAATTCTGGAAGCGCTGCGCGGCAAGGGGCATGTCGTGCCAAGCTCCTGCGAGAGCGGGACGTGCGGGACCTGCCGAACCCGGCTCCTGGGCGGTGAAGCGGACCACCGCGACCTGGTTCTCACCGACGACGAGAAAGCCAGCAACATCATGATCTGCGTTTCCCGGGCCCGGTCACCCGAGCTCATCATAGACCGGTAGCCGCTCGGATGGACCTTCGAACGCAGGCTGAGGCCGTGCCGCCCGATCGCCAACTCAATATCGGCGTTGCCGGGCTGGGGCGGGCGTTCTCGCTGATGCTGCCCACCTTCGTTGGCGACCTCCGCGTCCGCCTGGTGGCAGCTGCCGACCCGAGACCCGAGGCGCGTGCGAAGTTTGCGGCCGAGTTTTCGGGGCGGTGCTACCAGACCGTCGAGGAGCTGTGTGCCGACACCGACGTCGAGGTGATCTACGTCGCCACCCCGCACCATCTTCACGCGGAGCACGCCTGCGTGGCCGCCCGGCACCGGAAGCATGTCCTCGTCGAGAAGCCGATGGCGATCACGATCGAGGAGTGCGAGGCGATGATTGCCGCCGCGCGAGAGGCCAAAGTGTGGCTGATCGTCGGGCACAGCCACAGCTTCGATGCACCCATTGGGCAGGCGCGCGCGCTCATCGCGAGCGGCGCCTTCGGGCGCGTGCGCATGATCACTGCCCTCAATTTCACCGATTTTCTCTACCGGCCGCGGCGGCCGGAGGAACTAATAACCGAGCGCGGTGGCGGCGTGGTGTTCAGCCAGGCCGCACACCAGGTGGATATCGTCAGGCTGCTGGCAGGCGGCCGCGTGCAAAGCGTGCGCGCGATGACCGGTGCCTGGGACCCGGCGCGGCCGACCGAAGGCGCCTACGGTGCCCTGCTCACCTTTGATGATGGTGTGTTCGCGTCCCTGACGTACAGCGGCTATGCACACTTCGACTCCGACGAGTTCTGCGGCTGGGTTGGCGAGATGGGCCAGCCTAAGGACCCTCAGTCCTATGGCGAGGCGCGCCGGGCCCTGGCGGCGGTTGCCGGCCCAGAGCAGGAGGAGCACCTGAAGACAGATCGGAGCTTTGGCGGGTCCGCCTACGGCACGCCGGGCACGTGCGCTTCCGACGCTCGGCGCCTCTTCCATCAGCACTTCGGCGTGATCCTTGCGTCCTGCGAGCGCGCCGACTTGCGGCCGCTCCCGACCGGAACCATGGTCTACGAGAACGGCGTCCGGCGTCTGTACGCTCTGCCGAATCCTCCGGTGCCGCGGTCGGAGGTTATCGATGAGCTCTACGATGCGGTCGTGAACGATCGGCCGTCGGTCCACAGCGGCGAGTGGTCGCTGGCCACCCTGGAGGTGTGCCTTGCCATGCTGAGCTCGTCATGTGGACAGCGGGAAATTCGCCTTCGGCACCAAATAGCCGCTTGCAGCTGAACGCGTGAGGCAAAGTTCGATGGTCGGACGCCCAAGACGTGCGCAGGACACCGCCGGGATGCAGGTGATCCTCAAGCACTGGCTGGAGGCCATCCCCGACGACCGGTTCGCGCATCTTGTCAAGGATGCCACGCGCGCGCTGGTACGGGCCCTGCAGATGCGGCTCGCCGAGCACTCGGTGTCCTTCGGGCACTGGGCGTTCCTGCGCATACTGTGGGAGACGGACGGCCTCACCCAACGCGAACTTAGCGTCGAGGCCGGCGTCATGGAGCCCACGACCTACGCGGCGCTCAACGCCATGGAGAAGCGGGGGTATGTCGAGCGGCGACAGGCCCCCAACAACAAGAAGAACGTCTACGTGTTCCTGACGGCGAAGGGGAGAGGCCTCAAGGCGAAGCTCGTGCCCCTCGCCGAGGAGGTCAACCGCGTCGCGGTGCGCGGCGTGAGGGTCGCCGACATAGCGGCCACGCGGCGCGCGCTGCTGGCCATCATTCGCAACCTTGCGAGAGACGAGGCCAACTCCCTCAACGAGCGACGGCGCGTGCCTTCAACGCGGGAGCTGTCGCGCCTCGTCTCGGGAGAGGTTCGCAGTAGCAGGCGATAGGAGACCCGACCAGGAAACGTGGTCTGGGTTCCGAGTGGCGGTGAGTGCATGGCCCTCACTCGTGAGGACGGCGGCAGCCGCGCCGGCGATGTCGCGCGCATCAACAGGACAGCAGCCGACCGAGCCAAGTGGAGTGAGATGGAAGCCCCTTTCGAGCGAGCTCATCGTTCTGGTAGAGGCGATTCGGAGCAATGAAAGTACAATCTATTCCCGACCGTTCGATCGCATGTTTGATGGCGAGCTTCGGCGCGACGTGCGAAAGGTATGCGATTTTCTTCAAACAGATGCACAGTCTGATAAACGAAACGGCTCACACCCGCACTTCTTGCGAGCTGAACGGCCATATGCCTTCGACCGTTTCGTTTAAGCTCGCCTTGTTGAGCATAAAGTCGGCATGCCTATCTTCGAACGCCGCCATTGCCCGTTCCGGGTTGCACCAAATCCGGGGTGACCGTTGTGGCCGGAGCTGAAATCGAAATTCATGCTACGAGCCCCTACGTCGCTGACCTGCCCTTGAGCTCGCGCAACAGGCCGCCGCGCTCCGCCACCTCCTGCAGGAACGTCGAGGGCCTCCAGCGCGCGCCGTAACGCTGGTGCCAGATCGCGATCTGGTTGTAGACCTCGCGCGCCCCGATCTGATCGGCCCAATACATGAGCCCGCCGCGATAGCGGGGAAAGCCGAAGCCGTTGAGCCACATCACGTCGACGTCGCTCGCCCTGAGCGCCTTGCCCTCCTCCAGGATCTTGCACGCCTCGTTGACTGAGGAAAACAGCAGGCGGCGCAGGATCTCGTCGTCGGTGAAGGTGCGTTGTTGGAAACCCCGCTCCTGCGCCACGTCCTTGATGACGCGATGCACCTCCGGGTCGACGATCGGCGTGCGGTCGCCCTCCTCGTAGCGATACCAGCCCTTGCCGGTTTTCTGGCCGAGGCGGCCCATCTCGACCAGGCGGTCGGTGATCGGCAGCCCGCGATAGTTGGGATCTGCGGCGGCCCGGCGCTTCCTCGTGTCGTAGCTGATGTCGAGCCCGGACATGTCGTTGACGGTGAACGGCCCGGCCGGATAGCCGAAGTCGACCATCACCTTGTCGATCTGCTCGGGCAGCGCGCCCTCCTCGACCATCAGCCCCTGCTCGAGGTTGAAGGGGATGCGGCTTCGATTGGCGGCGAAGCCGTCGCAGTTGCCGGCATAGGCGCTGATCTTGCCGATGTCGCGGCCGAGCTTCATGGCGGCGCCGAGCGTCACCGGCGAGGTCCTGGCGCCGTTCACCACCTCGAACGTCTTCATGACGTTGGCGGGGACGAAGAAGTGCGTGCCCGCCACCGCCTCGGGCCGTTTCGTCACGCTGGCGATCTCATCGATGTCGAGGGCCGAGGTGTTGGTGAACAGCAGCGCGCTCGGCTTCATCGCGGCGTCGAGCTTGGCGAACACCTCCTTCTTCACCGGCATCTGCTCGAACACCGCCTCGATCACCACATCGCAGTCGGCGATCGCCTCGTAGGTCTCCACGGGTTCGATCCGAGTCATGCGTTCGTCCATCTCCTGTTGGGTCAGGCTCCCCCGCGACACGCTCACCGCATAGTTGTTGCGGATGCGCGCAAGCCCCCTCTCGAGCACCTCAGGGCTGGCATCGAGCAGCTTCACGGGGAGGCCGGCGTCGGCAAGGCTCATGGCGATGCCGCCGCCCATGGTGCCGGCGCCGACAACGGCCGCGGTTTTGACCTCCGGCAGCGGCAAGTCCTTCGGCAGCCACGGGACCTTGGCGACCTCGCGCTCGGCGAAGAAGGCGTAGCGCAGGGCCTTGGCCTCATCGGAATTCTCCAGCTCCGCGAACAGCTCGCGCTCCAGTTTCAACCCTTCGTCGAACGGCTGGCTCACCGCCGCCTCGATGCACGCAATGCAGTGATAGGGCGCCTTCTGATTGCGGGCCTTGCGGGCAATCGACTTGCGCATGGCATCGAACATGCCGGGATCGGCCTCCACCTCGGCCAGCCTGTCGGCCTTGTCGCGCACGCGCGGTAGCGGCCGCCGGTCGGCAACGCTCCTGGCGTAGGCGATCGCTTCCTTGCGCACGTCGCGGCCCTCGACCATGGCGTCGATGATGCCGAGCTTCTTCGCTTCGACCGCCGGCACGTAACGGCCGGACACGATCATCTCCATCGCCGCCTTCGGACCGATCAGGCGCGGCAGCCGCTGCGTGCCGCCGCCACCCGGCAGGATGCCGATCAGCACCTCCGGCAGGCCGACCTTGGCGTCCGGCACGGCGATGCGATAGTGGCAGGCGAGCGCAATCTCGAGCCCACCGCCAAGCGCGTATCCGTGGATCGCCGCCACCACCGGCTTGGTGCCACCGTCAAGCACGTCATTGATGGGTCGCTTCGGCAGGGCGCGCGGCTTGCCGAACTGGCGAATGTCGGCGCCGGCGATGAAGCTGCGGCCGGCTCCGATCATCACCATTGCATACACGCCGGCGTCGGCCTCAGCCTTCTCCAGCGCCTCGACGATGCCGTCGCGGACACCCGGCCCCAGCGCGTTGACCGGCGGGTTGTCGATGGTGATGACGCCAACCCCATCCTCCAAGCCGAACCGCACGAGCGGCTTTTCGCCATCCGCCATGGCATTCCCTCCAGCTTGCGCCGCCTCCAGCGCTTCCCGCGCGGCACCGCAATTGCTTCCCAACACTGTCGATTTTTGCGCGCAACCGCAACTCAGAAGCGTGCACGAAGCGCTGAGGCACGCTCCAACTCACGACTTGACGCGCTGACGCCTCAGCCGCACGGTTTCGACCCAGCAAGGAGGATGTCATGGCCGGGGAGATGAGACCGCTGCCGGTACCCACACCGGAGACCAAGCACTTCTGGGACGGCACACGGGCTGGCGAGTTACGGCTGCAGCGCTGCGACGACTGCCGGCATACGTACTTTCCGCCCCGGCCGTTCTGTTCGAAATGCGCCTCGCGCAAGGTCTCGATCGTGAGATCAAGCGGCAGGGCCAGGCGGTTCAGTTACGTCATTCACCACCGCCCTGCGCCAGGCTTCACGCCGCCGTACGCCATTTCCGTGGTCGAGCTGGAGGAGGGGCCGCGCATGATGAGCAATATCGTGGGCTGCCCGCAAACGCCGGAGGCTCTGGTGTTGGACATGCCCCTCGAGGTCACCTTCGAGAGGCAGACGGACGCGATCACCCTGCCTTCTTCAAGCCCGCCGGCGGCAGGTGAGGCATACATGAGACCCGGAACAGTTGCCGTCGTCGGCGCCGCCGAGACGACCGACCTCGGGGTGATCCCCAACCTGTCCCAGATTCAGCTGCACGCAGACGCCGCCCTCAATGCCCTCAAAGACGCCGGCTTGAAGCCCTCGGATATCGACGGCGTCGCCACCGCCGGCGAGGCGCCCACCACCGTAGCATCTACCTCGGCATCACGCCGACCTGGGTCGACGGCACCGCGGTCGGTGGCTGTTCGTTCATGATCCACGTGCGCCACGCCGCGGCGGCGATCAACGAGGGCCTGTGCAAGACCGCCCTCATCACCCACGGAGAAAGTGGCAGGTCGAGAGTCGCGGCGACGCCGCGTCCGGCATCGCCGGGCAGTCTCGCCGGCCAGTTCGAGGCGCCGTTCGGCGTCATGGGGCCGCCGACCATGTTCACCATCCCGGTGCTGCGGTACATGAAGACCTACGGCATCACGGAAGAGCAGCTTGCCATGGTTTCCGTGGTGCAACGCGAGTGGGCGGCCAGGAACCCCCGCGCGACCTTCAAGGAACCGATCACGGTCACCGATGTCCTGAAGTCGCGCATGATCGCCTATCCGTTTCGCATCCTGATGTGCTGCCTGGTCACGGACGGCGGCGGTGCGCTCATTCTCACAAGCCCTGAGCGGGCGAACGACTTTCCCAAGAAGCCCGTGTACATCGTCGGGACCGGGGAGAGCGCCGAAAGCCCGATGATCAGCCAGATGGAGGACTTCACGTCCTCCCGGGCCTTCCGCGTGGCGGGCAGGAAGGCGTTCGCGGAGGCTGGCGTCGGCCACGCTGATGTCGATCACCTGATGATCTACGACGCCTTCGCGCACGTGCCGCTCTACGGCCTGGAGGACCTCGGCTTCTGCAATCCCGGGGCGGCAGCTGCCTTCATCGCCGGACGCAACACTGCGCCGGGCAGGAAGCTGCCGCTCAACACCAATGGCGGGGGCTCAGCTACATGCACTCCGGGATGTATGGCATGTATGCGCTGCAGGAGAGCGTACGCCAACTGCGGGGGGTTGCGGCGGCGCAAGTTGAGGGCGCCAAGATCTCCGTCGCACACGGGGTCGGCGGCATGTTCGCGGCCAGTGGTACGATCGTGTTCAGCAACGAGCGACCGTGAATGGTCGCTAGTCGGCAAGGGGGAACCGCCCATGAGCTACGCAGCGCCCTTCGCGGGGCTCAAGGTCATTGATCTCAGCCAGGGCGTGGCCGGACCCTACTGCGGGATGCTGCTCGCCCAGCACGGGGCCAATGTCATCAAGGTGGAGCCAACCGGAGAGGGGGACTGGGCGAGGACCATAGGTAGACGCTATGGGGGCCACACCGCCTACTCGATCCCGACCAATCTCGGCAAGCGTTCGATCGCGCTCGACCTGAAGTCCGACGAGGGAAAGCAGGTGCTATGGCGCCTCACCGGCGGCGCCGACGTGTTGATCGAGGGCTTTCGCCCCGGCGTGCTCGAAAGGCTCGGCTTCGGCTATGACGCGGTCTCCGGGCGCGAGCCGCGCATCCTCTATCTGTCGGTTTCGGGCTTCGGCCAGGTGGGTCCCTTTTCCCGCCGCCCAGCCATGGACCCCGTGCTGCAGGCCTTCACGGGTCTCATGATAGACAATAAGGGCGAGGACGGCATCCCCCACCGCGTGCCGTTTGTCATCATCGACATGTCGACGGCGCTCTATGCCTTCCAGGCGCTTTCGGCTGCCCTCTATGCGCGGTTGTACGAGCCCCGCGGTCGACGCATCGAGGTTAGACTCTTACCCGAAGAATCTTTGACAGAACGAGTCCAACATTGAAAGACGAGCCGTCAGGCGGCGGCGAGCAAATCAACGATCTTCTGGATGGCTGCATCGGCACGATGGTAGGCCG
>JAFMSC010000489.1 GCA_017353825.1 Hyphomicrobiaceae bacterium
TTCGGCCGGGACCCCGCCGCTGCTCCAGGCGGGCTCCGCGTCGGCCCCGGCGACGCCGACCAGCGCCAGGCTCATGCCGTCGGGGTCGGTGAAGGCAAGCACCCGCTCGCCGAAGCGCTCGGTGTCGGGCTCGCAGGCCACGCCCGTCTCAAGGAAGCGGTGCGTCCAGTAGCCGATCGAGGCCGCCGGCACGCGGAACGCCGTGGTCTGCGCGAGGCCGACGCCGGCGCGTCCGGGAGCGGCATGCTCCCAGGGGAAGAAGGTGAGGATGGTGCCAGGACGGCCCACCTCGTCGCCGAAATAAAAGTGGTAGGTGCCGGGATCGTCGAAGTTCACCGTCTTCTTGACGAACCTGAGCCCAAGCGTGTGCGTGTAGAACTCGAGGTTGCGCTCAGCCGTTCCCGCGATGGCCGTCACGTGGTGGATGCCGTGCATGGCGTGCTCCCTTCCGTGCGCCGCCCCGAGCGCCGTTTCCCGCTTCAAGGTACCATCCGGCCGCTGCGATACTAGCCGGAGATCGCCCAAAATGGGCGTAAGGTCAATGAACACGGACCCAGGGGTCGGACCCCTTTCGGCCGCCGTGATCGATTGAATCTCGACCTGGTAGGCAAGGGGATCCGACCCAGCTTGATGGAGACCAAACGATGAGCGGCATTCAGTTTGTAGCACCGCCGGGCGAAGCAAGCGCGAACGAGCGGCTGCAGCACATCGCCATCCAGGCCACGGCCCACATGCTGCAGAAGTGGTTCGAGGACGAGGAGCCCGGCCCGGAACAGGCCAGGGAGATGGTGAGCGCTGTCATGGACGCTTTGCTGAGGGCGCGTTCCGAGCGACCCTCTGCGTCCTGACTTGTCCGATCTCCACCCCTCAACGAAGCGATGCGATGGGTGTGAGACCCTCTGGGCCCTCTGGGTCTGACGCCACTTCGCACGCCAGCCCTGGAACTCGCCCAAGCAACGGTGTCGGACCCTGAGGGGGGCCTTCAATAGCCGCGAGTGCGGTCAACCACATGGTCGAGCGCCGCGCCGCTGTTGTAGGCCCGCCACTGGCGCAGAGCGTAGCGGGCGATGGCGGCGGGCGCGCTTTCGGCGGCGTTGTGTGGCGTGACCACCACGCGCGGGTGCTGCCACAGCGGGCTGGCCGCGGGCAGCGGCTCGGTCTCGAACACGTCGAGGGAGGCTGCGTAAAGCTCGCCCGACTGCAGGGCAGCAACGATATCCCTATCCACCTGCAGGCCGCCGCGCCCGGCATTGATGAGCGCCGGCCCGGGCAGCAGCGGGCTGCGGCCGTGCCGCGACAGCCGGCCCAGGAGCCCGCGGTTCACGAGCCCGCGCGTTTCCTGCGTTAGCGGCAACAGCACCGCCAGGATGTCCGTCTCGGCGAGGAACGCGTCGAGCCCCTCCGGCCCGCAGAAAGACACAACGCCCTCGACGGTCTTGGGCGTGCGGCTCCAGCCCCTGAGCCTGTAGCCGAACGGCCGCAGCGCGTCGGCCGCGGCCCGGCCGAGAACGCCGAGCCCCATCAGGCCCACGCGCACGTCGCTGGCGGCCGGTTCCGGCAGGTACCTCCACACCCTCTGCGTCTGCAGGTCGCGGAACTCGCTCATGCGGCGCTGGTGGTAGAGCACTTGCAGTGTGATGTATTCGGCCATGCGCCCCGTGAGGTCCGGGTCGACGAACCGCACCAGCGGCACCTTGGGCAGGGTCGGATCGGCGAGGAGCCCATCCACCCCCGCCCCGACCGACACGATGAGCCTGAGCCCCGGCAGCCTCGCCAGCAGGCCAGGAGGCGGCTGCCAGACGAGCGCAGCCTCGATATCCGCCGCCTGCCCCACGTTGGGCTCGATGCGCAGGTTGAGCCCAGGCTCCAGCGCGCGGATTTCGGCCGCGAACTGCTCGGCGCGCGAGCTGCAGGCGATAAGAAGGGCCATCCGTATCCCCCGCGCCGGTAGAGCTGAGCCCGCCGGCCCTTCGATAAAGGCTGTGGCCGCGGTGGGCGGGTCGCACGGGTCGTCCGTGACCGCGCCGGCCGTTGCTGATAACTTTGCGTCGGGCTTGTCAACACGAAAGGCCGGTGCCTGATGCGCGCAGACTCGGGGGCCACGTCGCCGGCAGACCCGCCCGCGGGAGCCTGGCCCGCCGGGGTAGCGCCGACGGAGGAATTCCGCGCCGCCCACGCCTACCTGCGCGAGGGCAACGGGCACCTGTTCGTCACGGGCCGCGCCGGCACCGGCAAGTCCACCCTCCTTAAGTGCCTGCGCGAGCTGATGGCCGACAGGATGGTGGTGGTGGCACCCACCGGGCTTGCCGCCGTCAACGTCGGCGGCCAGACCATCCACTCGTTCTTCGGTCTGCCGCCGCGCCTCATCCGCAAGGACGACATCCGCCGCAGCCGCAACGGCCGCATCATGCGCAGCCTCAGGTTCCTGGTTCTGGACGAGGTGTCCATGGTCCGCTCCGACATCATGTGGGCCATCGACCAGTCGCTGCGGATCAATCGCGGGCGGGCGCGCGAGCCGTTCGGTGGCGTGCGGCTTGCCATGTTCGGCGACCTGCATCAGCTGCCCCCCGTGATCGAGGAGGGCGAGGTGGCGGCGCACCTGGAGGCTGAGCACGGCGGCCCGTTCTTCTTCGACGTAGGCGCCCTGCGCGAGGGCCACGGCACGGCCCTGATCGAGCTGTCGGAGGTGTTCCGCCAGAACGACGAGGCGCTGCTCGGCGTCCTCAACAAGGTGCGCGATGGCGACGCCGACGAGGATGACCTGGCCATCCTCAACGAGCGCGTGCATCCCATCCGCACGCTATCGGAGGGCGAGCCCTACGTGATCCTGGTACCCACCAACGCCGCGGCAAAGCGGATCAACGCCCGCTACCTGGAAGCCCTGCCCGGACGCGCCCAGGCCTACCAGGCAGGCATGACAGGCGAGTTCAACGAGAGCGCCCAGCCCACCGACGCGACCCTCGTTCTGAAGCCCGGCGCCAAAGTCATGCTGTTGCGCAACGACCCGGCCGGGCGCTGGGTCAACGGCAGCGTCGCGCGCGTCTCCAGGCTCGAATCCGACCA
>JAFMSC010000490.1 GCA_017353825.1 Hyphomicrobiaceae bacterium
CGCGCGCCAGCCCGGTGAGCCGTTCCTGCAGGGCCCGGCCGTCCGGACCAGCCTCGGCGAAGCCCGATGCGAACACGACGGCGCCGCCCACCCGGCGGCGTCCGCAGGCGGCGATGGCGTCGAGCACTGCCTCCTGCGGCAGGTTGAGGACGACCGCATCGAGGCCAACGGGCAGGTTGTCGATCGAGGCCACGCAAGGGTGACCGCCAATTTCCGCCTTGGTGCGGCTGACGAGGTGGAGGTCGCCCGCAAAGCCGGCGCGCCTGAGGTTGGCGAGCACGTTGCCGCCGATCGAGCGCGGGTCGTCCGAGGCACCCACGACGGCCACCGAGCGCGGCTTGAGGAGGCGGGAGACAGCCCGATGAATCGGCATCAGCCCCTCCCGTCAGAGCTGGAGTTCATCATCAACGCTCAGGACGAGGGGGCTGACCCCTTTCGCTTCATGGCCTTGAGGCCGGGGCGGTAGCTCTTGTCGTCGAGGAACTGCTTGAGGCCCTGCTGGCGTCCGCGCTCGGGATCGATCAGGATGCCCTGCTCGTTCTTGGCGCCGAGATAATCGAGCGCCACCTCCCATGACATGTCCTCCACGTTGCGGAATGCCACCTTGGCCTGGTGCAGCACGGTGGGGTTCTTCTCCAGAAGCACGTTCGCCAGCTCCCGCGTACGCGCCCGCAATTGGCCCAGCGGCACCGACTCGTTGACGAGGCCCATGGCGGCGGCCTTGCGGCCGTCGAAGGGAATGCCGGTCATGATGGCGTAGAGCGCGGCGCGCCGGCCCATGAGCTGGCTCAGCACTTTGGTGACGTTGCCACCCGGCAGGATGCCCCAGTTGATCTCGGACACCCCGAAGGTAGCCTCGTCGGCGGCGATGGCGAGGTCGCAGGAGGCCATGGGCGTGAAGGCGCCGCCGAAGCACCAGCCGTTGACCATGGCGATCGTGGGCTTGGCGAAGTTCATGAGCTTGGTGCCCTGCCAGGCGAAGGCGTCGCGGCGGGCGCGGACCTGCACCATGCGGGGCTGGTCGTCGGTCTCGCGGAAGTACTCCTTAAGGTCCATGCCGGAGGAGAAGGACTCGCCCGCGCCGGTGAGCACCATGACCCCGCAGCGGTCATCCACCTCAAGCGCGTCGAGCACCTCGTTCATCTCCCCGTTCATGGCTGGGTTCATGGCGTTCTTCTTGTCGGGCCGGTTCATGGACACCCAGGCGATGCCGTCCTCGAACTCGACCAGCACGGTCCTGCCCCAGGCCTCGGCCGTCCCGGCCTTGCCGCTGCCCCGATCGGTCATGTGCCTTCCCCGTTTGCTGTTGTAGCCCAGCCATTGGTGTCGTGAGTTTCCCTCAAGCCAAGGGGGGACGGCGAATAGGGCCTATTCGCTGCCCCCGTGTGCCATTGGCCTCTTCACGCTGTCCCACCACGGGCACACCCCCGGTGTGAGCTCGTAATTGCCCTCCATCACCTGAACCGGCCGCCGCTCGCCCGCTTCGGCGTTCCGCAAGCGCAGCGCCAGCGCCTCGGCCCGCTTCTCGGGCGGCAGCCAGCTGCGCTCGTGCCCCCACAGGCTGGGGCCGATGGCGCGCTCCGTGGCCACCCAGGTATCAGGGTCGATGGCCTTGCCGCCCCACCCGTATTCCACCATGAAGCCCGACGGGGTGTGGGTGTAGAACGAGGTCATGTAGTCGCCGGCGTGTCGGCCGAGGCTGACCGCCAGCCGGCCCTTCTCAGTCAACGCCAGGTCGAGGCCCTGGCCCACGTCGTCGAAGCTCATCAGCTCCACATTGAGATGGTGGACCGCCGTCTTTCCGGTCTCGATGAAGGCGAGGCTGTGGTGGCGGGCGTTGACATGCAGGAACCGCGCCGGGAACGGCCGCTCATAATAGTCGCTCAGGCGGAAGCCGAGCACAGTGCGATAGAACTCGACCGCAGGTCGGATACGCTCCCCGGTCATCACCACGTGGCCAAGGCCTAAGGGTCCGGTGCGGAAGCCGGAAATGTTGCGCCCGGGACTGAAGGGGTCGCTCAAGACCTCGGCCCCATGGAAGAGCTCGACCCGCGAGCCCAAAGGATCGGCCAGTACGATCAGGTCCTTGACGCGACGCTCCTCGGCTAGCGCCCTTCTCGCGTGCTCAACGCGAAGCCCCGCCCGTTCGATACTCCCCGCGATCCGGTCGAGCGCCGACGCATCCGCCACCTCCCATCCCATGAACTTCACGCCTCGGTTCGGGTCGTGGCGGGCCCGATCCCTCTCCACGATCACCCGCTGCGCCCGATCGTCCATCCGGAACGCGAGGCTGCCCTTCGCCCGGTCGACGACTTGAAACCCGAGATGCTTGGTGCCGTACGTGCGCCAGTCGCCAAGGTCCGCGGCGCTGACCCCCACATACCCCAGTGCCTTGACCCCCAATGCCTTAACCCCCAATGCCTCCTCAACCCCCAGTGCCTCAACCTGCATGTCTCTCCTCCCCCCGGGCCGCGCCCGGTGCAGACCCGCAGGGGCTCACCCCACAACGACGCCGTTGCTGCTGGTTCTTTTCAAACAATCTAGGCCACGCCCTCCAACAGCGCCACCCACGCGCGAACCGGGCACCACTCCGCGGCGCGCATGCCTAACGAGCGATCTACGAGCCAAATTTCTCACGCTCACCATCCCCCGACGCCGCTCACGCCCGATCGGGCACGGGCGGGACCCGTGCGCCCGCCTGGACACCCCCCACATCCCGCCATAACAATGGCGCCCAAACCCGGAGGACGCCCGCGTGACCGCCCGCACCAGCCCGCCGTTCCCAGCTGATCAGGTCGGCAGCCTGATCCGTCCCGCCCTGCTCATCCAAGCGCGCAAGGCGACCTCGGCGGGCCGGATGCCGCCGGAGGATTTGCGGCGCATCCAGCAGGATGCCATCCGCGAGGTGGTGCGCATGCAGGAGGAGATCGGGCTCAACGCGATCACCGATGGGGAGTACAATCGCAGCTTCTGGCAACGCGACTTCCTTCTGAAGCTCGACAACGTTACCGAGACCCAGTCCAAGATTGGGGTGCGCTTCCATACCG
>JAFMSC010000491.1 GCA_017353825.1 Hyphomicrobiaceae bacterium
GGTGACACCGCCGGTCACCGGATAGGCGCGGAACGGCCCGCGGGTCAGCGGCACCGCCCAGTTCGATTTCTTCGGCGTGATGCCCACCGTGCCCTTGCCATCGAGCTCGCCCGGCATGAACGCGATGTCGGTGCGGCAGGCGGCGTTGAACTCCTCGACCGTGCGCAGGAAGGGCTCCGGCTCGATGCCGATCTTCCTGGCGAGGGCCTCGAGGGTGGGCGCCTCCACATGGGTCGCCGGATAGTCACGGCCGTGACGAAAGAGGTCGATGCCGGTCTGGTCGTAAATCTGGTAGGCGACGCCGCCCGGCTGCTGCAGCACGGCGCGTCCGGTCTTGGCGTAGGTATAGGCGTGCTTGGCCTCGCCTTCGTCGTAGAAGCGCTGGCCCAGTGCATTCACCGTGATGCCGAACTGATAGTCGTAGCGGTTCATGCTGTTGCCGCGGCCGTCGGACATCGCCGGGGTCTCGACATCCGGCGCCTTGCCGTCGATCGGCGACATGTGCGCGCCCTGCCAGTGCCCAGCCGACTTGACGCCGAGCGCCAGCAGCATGTTGAGCACCTCGCCGGTATTGTGCTTGCTGCCGCGCACTTTCATCAGGTCGGCATTGGGGCCGAGGTAGCGTGCGCGCATCTCGGCATTGGCCTGGAAGCCGCCGCTGCAGACGATGACGGCGCGGGCGGCAAGATCGTATTCGCCGTCCGGCGTCGAGACGCGCACGCCCTCGACGCGCCGGTCGTTGCCATGGATGGCGTTCACGCGCGACTCGAAGCGGATCTCGGCGCCGACCGCTTTGAACGCGATCGAGCGCAGCTGCTCGAGCATGCCGGGGCCGCCCCCGATCGGATGGATGTGGTGGCCGCCGGGCAGGTACAGCTTGCCGTCGACCTCGGTGAGTTTTTCCGGCTCCCACTTCACGCCGATGTCCTTCATCCAGTGGACCGCGGCGTTGGACTGGTCGACCAGGCACTCGGCGAGCACGGGATCGATGCGGCCTTGCGTCACGCGATTGAGATCGTCGAGGAAGTTCTGCCGCGTATAGGCCGGGATCTGCATGCGGCGGTACTTCTCCTGCGGCACCTCGGCCAAGAACTCGCGCAGCTCGTCGGGGCCGGAATGTACGAAACGGAAACCGACATGGGAGAACTGCGCGTTGCCGCCGGATTCATGCGGCGGCGCCTTCTCCAACAACACGACGGAGCTGGCGCCCGCCTGCCGGGCCGAGATTGCCGCCTCGAGCGCGGCGCTGCCGCCGCCGATGACGATCACATCACAACTGGTCTTCTGGCTCATGTTCGGTCGGTTCTTCTTGCTCGAGAGTGGATAAGCGCTCAGCGGTTGGTGAAATCCTCGTAGCTCAGCTTGGCCTTGGGGTAGGTCAGTGCGCTTTGCGTCATGCCGAAGCGCACGCACATCTCGGCGAAACGGATGCCGATGGCCTTGGTGTTGAGCACCTGCGCCCCGGTCGCCGCGGCGAGGTCGTCGGGATTGACCACGTAGGGGATCAGCGCGCCGCCGAGCGGCAGGATGATTTCGGCGCGGGTCTTCTCGATCAGCTCGCGGATGAGCGTGGTGGTGATGTCGAAGATCTCGCTCTTGCGTTGCGCGATGTCCTTGCCGTAGACCCCGAGCGGACGGATGTCGCTGACGAAGCCGTCGAGGCCGTAGCTGCGCAGAATGCGCCAGGTATAGGGCACGTGGCCGGGCAGAGGCACCGTGACGCCGACGCGGTCGGCCAGCGTCAGCGCCGCGTGCATGGAGGTGCGCAGGAGCCCGATGACCGGAATGTCGACCGCCAGGCGCCCGCCGTCGACGCCCGGGTCGAACGTGTTCGACTGGATCACGGCGTCGTAGCCGTTCTGCGCCGCCCAGAAGATCTTGCGCACGATCGCAGGCGTTTCCATCATGTGGTGTAGGCCATTGAGCACGCTTTGCGCGCCGATCGTGTCGTAGAGCTGCGAGCCTTCGTAGTCGTCCGGAAAGACGATCTCCACCTTGGTGCCGGGCGAGGCGTAACTGTTGAGCTGGGCCTCGATCTTGGCGGCCTCGTAGGCGGCCGAGCGCCGCGGCGCCTGATTCAAGAAGCAAATACGCATGGACGGTCAAGTCTCCTCGTGTGTGATCGATGCAGACGAATCTCTCAATGCGTCATCCTGAAGTTGCGAGCGTCGAGGCACTTGTGGCGAGGCGAGCCGCGCAGGATGACGCCGCAGCTCGCACCTTGAGGATGACGGAGAAAGACCGGTCGTGCTCTCTAGCCTTCACCGGAAAATCTCCTCGTAGATCTTTTGATAGCGCGGGGCGTTGGTGTCGACCTCCTCCGGCGTGAGCACGATCGAGTTGTAGCCGCCTTGTTCGGCCTTGAGCGACGGGTCCTTGGCGGGAATGGCCGGATGCATGGGGATGTAATTGGCCTCGCGGAACAGGCCCTGCCCGGCGCGCGACGTGATGAAGTCGAGGAACAGCGCCCCGGCGTTCGGATGCGGGGCATGCGCGGTCACGCCCGCGACCTGCAGGGTCGTCGTCACCGCGTCGAGCGGGACCCAGCGCACCGGTGCTCCCATGGAGCTGCTGATGGCGACGTGGGCGTTGACCATTTCCAGACCGATTGCATATTCACCGGCGATCACCCGATCGAGCACCGCGCGGGTAGCGATCGGCAAGGGCACAATCTCCTGCTTGGCGAGCTTGCGCAGGTAAGCAAGCCCTTGCGCCTCGCCCATGTGCCGCAGCACGGTCGCGATGAAGCCCCAGGCGCCGGTCATGGCGTGGGGATTCCAGACCAGCATGCCCTTAAAGCGCGGATCGAGCAGGTCCTGGTAGCTGCGCGGCGCCTTTTCCTGCGGCAGCAACTGGGTGTTGTAGGCGAGCGAGCGGGTTGCGAGGTTGGTCGCGATCCAGCGGCGGCCCGGATCGACCAGCGTCGGCGGCAGGTCCTTGGCGCTGGCAATGTCGAACTTGCCGGCGACGCCATTTTGCGTCAGCGGCGCCACCCCATCGATCACCGCCCAGACATCGGCCTGGACGCGGCCGACGCGGGC
>JAFMSC010000492.1 GCA_017353825.1 Hyphomicrobiaceae bacterium
GTCTGGGGGGCGGGGGCCGGCCCCCGCCCAAGGCCGAGAGCCTCGTTGAGGAATACCGCGCCGCGGTGGCTGCGGTCCTGGGCGAGGCTGGATTTGGCACCCCGGGGATGCCTCTCGTCATCGGCGGAAAGTCCATGGGCGGCCGCGTGGCGAGCCTGCTCGCGGGCGATCTCTACAGGCAGGGCCGCATTGCCGGCCTTGTTTGCCTCGGCTACCCGTTCCACCCTCCGGCCAAGCCCGATCAGCTGCGCACGGCCCACCTTAAGAGCCTGGCCTGCCCCGCACTCATCGTGCAGGGCGAGCGCGATCCGTTCGGCTCCCGCGCCGAAATTGAGGCGCTCATGGCGGCGAGGGCTCTCTCTCCCGCCATCCGCTTCCACTGGGCCGGCGACGGCGACCACGACCTTGGTCCCCGCGGCGGCTCCGGCTTTACTCGCAAGGCCAACATCGCCGCCGCCGCCGAGGCGGTGGCAGCATGGTGTCGGGCGCTCCAGGGCCCTCAGGCTCTCACGCCATAGCAACAACCGATCTGCCGCCCGGCGACACGCCGGTCAACGGGCGGCTCTTGACGAGGCGCGCCCCTGCCGCGACGGTTCCAACCGGCAATTCTCTTCGGCGCCTTCCTCAAAATGGGCTTTCTCTCTGCTACATCCTCAGTATCAGGCACCCAGCGTATCAGGCACCCAGCAAGGTTCCCCATGACCGAGGACGCCCGCATCCAGTCCGCCCTGTCGCACTGGGCTCACCGCTTCGTCGCCAACGGCGTGGCCCTGGCGGACTTCGAGGAGGTTGTGGGCGGGCTCTCCCGGTGGGACGACTGGTGCCGCGCCTGGTCCGACAAGGCCGCCGTGCACGAGGCGATGGGACTGGAGGCGCTGGCCGCCCGCAAGCTCATCTCTGCCGGCGAGCACCTGCAGCGTGCTGGCGTCTACTACCACTTCGGCAAGTTCCTGTTCGTGCACGACAGCGCGCAGATGAAGGCGGCCCACATGAAGGCCGTCGAGTGCCGCCGGCTGGCGCTGCCACTCCTCAGCCCGCCCGGAGAGCGTGTCGCCATCCCATTCGAAGGCCGACACCTCTACGGCATCCTCAGGAAGCCTGCCGGCGCGGTCCAGCCGCCGGTGATGGTGATGTGCTGCGGGCTCGACTCGGCCAAGGAGGAGACGGAGGCCTACGAGGCGCCGTTCGTGGCCCGCGGCGTCGCCATCCTCGTGTTCGACGGCCCCGGCCAGGGGGAGGCCGAGTACGACTGGGCGATCCGCGGCAACTATGAGACCGCCGTGAAGGCCGTGTGCGACTATATCGAGACCCGAACCGACCTCGACAGCGCGCGCATCGGATTGTGGGGCGTGAGCCTAGGCGGCTACTACGCCCCGCGGTCGGCGGCTTTCGAGCCGCGCGTCAAGGCGTGCATCGCCCTTTCGGGGCCTTACAACATGGGCGCCAACTGGGACCATCTGCCGGAGCTGACGCGCGAGGCCATGCGCGTGCGCAGCCACGCAAGGACGCCCGAGGAGGGCCGGGCCAACGCCGTGACCCTGTCGCTCGCCGGGGTGGCCGAGCGCATCACGTGCCCGATCTACATCGTCGCCGGCAAGCTCGACCGCGTAATCCCCTGGCAGGACGCGGAGAGGCTGTCGCGCGAAGTGAAGGGGCCCGTTGTGTTCTCCCTGATCGAGGACGGCAACCACGTGGCCAACAACCGCGGCTACAAGTGGCGGCTGCAGACGGCCGACTGGATGGCGGACCGGCTCGGCGGATGAGGACCCGGCCATGGATTGCCCTGGGCGCTGCCCCGCGGAACGCGAGCAGCACTCCGAGCCAGGATCTTTGACCTCTGGATGAAGCGGACACATCCCGACCTCCCATGGTGTCGGTATGCGGACGATGGGCTGGTGCACTGCCGGACTGAGCAAGAAGCAGAGGCCCTTAAAGCTGGTCGAGGTGGCCGCTGGCTTCGCCAGGTCCCCGGTAGCCTCGCCGCTACCGGGATCGGCTTCCGGGATGTGGTCATCTTACTTGCCCTGCACGCCCTACTTCGCCTGCACGCCGGCCTTGGCGAGGAGCGCGGCGTAGGCCTGCTCGTCGGACTTGATGAGGGCGTTGAACTCCGCCGGGGAATTGGGCGAGGGCAGGGAGCCGAGCGTGGCAAGGCGCTCGATCACGTCGGGCATCTTCAGCACCTCGCGCACGTCGGCGTTGATCTTGTCGATAACCTCCTTGGGCGTCCCCTTCGGCGCCATCAGGCCGAACCAGGAAGAATACTTAAAGCTCGGCACGCCGGCCTCGGCAATGGTGGGCACGTCCGGCACGTCCTTGGAGCGCGTGGGCGTGGTGATGGCCAGCATGCGCACCTTGCCGCCCTCGGCCTGTGAGGTTGCGTCGGGGATTGGCGAGAAATAGAACGACACGTCGCCACGCAGCACTGCGGTCACCGCCTCGGGCACGCCCTTGAAGGGCACGTGCACCAGCTCCAGGCCGGCCGCCTGGCGCAGCGTCTCGGCCGCCAGGAAGGTCGTGCTCGCCACGCCGGCGGAGGAGAAGTTGTGCTTGCCGGGCTCCTTCTTGGCCAGCGCGATGAACTCCTGGAAGGTCTTGGCTGGCAGGGTGGGCGGCACGATCATCACGAACGGCACCTCCACGAGGCGCGTGATGCCGGCGAAATCGGCGACAGGATCGAACTGCACGTTCTTATTGATGGTCTTGGCGATCACGTGCCCGTTCGAGGTGACCATCAGCGTGTAGCCATCGGCTTGCGCCTTGGCCACCGAGGTGGTGCCTGGCAGGCCGGGGCGGTTCTCGACGATGACGTTCTGCTTCCACATCGACCCCAGCTTTTCAGACAGCACACGGGCGAGGCTGTCGGTGACGCTGCCGGCGCCGAACGGCACGATGATCTTGACGGAGTCGTTGGGATAAGCGGCCTGGGCATGGACCTCGGCGGTCAGCCCCATCAGCGCCGCGGCGCCGAGCCCCAGGACGGTTGCGATCTGCATTGTGTTCTCTCCCCTTGTAGCGCCCCAATGCGC
>JAFMSC010000141.1 GCA_017353825.1 Hyphomicrobiaceae bacterium
TGACACGCTCACTCATCGGGTGCTCCTGTCGGAAAGTGTGGTCTTCAGCACCCATCACCTTCGCAGACAGGGCACCTCCCTGCACCGCAAGCGCCCTCCGCCGTAGCGGTTCAGTTCAATCGCGTATCCATGAATTTCCCGTTCTGGACAGCGGCGGGAGCGGGCGGCTGGCGACCGGCGCCTCACACACGGGGAGCCGAGTCACCGGTTGGTCTCGCATCGATTTGATAGGAGCGCTCGACCTCGGCGTTCAACCAACAAGACCGGCCAATTCAGCCATGTGTGCCTCTTTCCGATGACTCCCGATAATTGCCGGCCTGATCGTCCGCCAATTGTGAAGGGGTACCCCCCGCCGTTGCTCAAGCCGCGAATGAGGTTCCACTGGGTCGCGCGCGCGTCCTCATCCGCGACGACATTAATTGGCGGCCGGCCCGGCCCAGAATTGGCGGCCGGCCCGGCCCAGGCGTCAAAACCCTTCTTGGCCCCTTCCGGAAAACTCTCGCCCAGGCGGCTCTGCGCCTGCTCGCGGCCCGACACAAATAGATGTCCCACGTGCAGCCTCACATCTCGCGTCGTACGTTTCGGTTTGCCCCGCTGGTACCGCCCCGCATAGGATGCGCCACCGTTAAGGGGGATCCAGCACCTTGCCACTCATCCGCGCCCTCGCTAACCTTATGGCTGAGCGCCCGACACTGGCTCTGCTGGTGCGCATTATGCGCGAAAACGGGCGCGCCTACGCCCCGCGCTACGCCCTGGCGTTCCTCTTCATGTTCGTGTTCGCCAGCTCCACTGCTCTCAGCGCTTGGGTGATGCGCGACGTGATAAACCAAATCTTCGTCGACCACCACCCGGCGGCGCTCGCGTGGATTCCCATGGCCATCCTCGCGATCTTCACCGTGAAGGGCCTAGCCTCCTACCTCCAGGAGGTTATCCTCGCGCGAATCGGCAACCGCTTCGTGAGCGAGACCCAGAAGCGGATGTTCGACCACATGCTGCGCATGGACATCGGCTTCTATCAGGCGCGCCCCTCCAACGACCTGATTATGCTCGTCACCAGCAGCGCCAACGCCGCGCGCGATATGCTCAACATAATCGCCCTCAGTTTTGGCCGCGATGCCATGACGCTCGGCGGCCTCGTCGTGGTAATGGTGACGCAGGACCCTATGATGTCGGCCATCTGCCTGGTAGGGGGGCCCTTCCTGGGCCTCGCTATCAAGAAGCTCAGCCTGCGTATCCGAACGGCTATGGAAGGCCAGTACTACTCAGTCTCCACGATCATCAGTGCTATGCGCGAGACCTCCCAAGGCATCCGTATTGTGAAGTCGTTCCAGCTCGAAGGGCAGCAGCGCGAGCGCATGCGCGGGGGCATCGACGCCGTCCGGCGCATGGGCAACAGGATGACGGCGATCCAAGCCGGCATGAACGGCCTAGTCGAGGTGCTGGCCGGGGTCGTCATAGCGCTTGTCATTCTCTACGCGGGTTGGCGCAACTTTTCGGCCGGCGACACGCCAGGCCAGTTCTTCGCCTTCATCGCTGCGCTGCTGATGGCGTCCGACCCGCTGCGCCGGCTCTCTCGCACACAGCTGCAGCTCACGGCCGCCGCGGTGGGCGCCAGGATGATGTACGACCTCCTCGACACTCCGGTGTCGGAGAAGGATGCGCTCGGTGCGGCCGATCTCAAGGTCACGGGCGGCGAGGTGCGCTTCGACAAAGTGCGCTTCGCCTACAAGCTGGGGACGCCGGTGCTGATCGACCTCAGCTTTGTCGCCCCCGCCGGCCAGACAACCGCGCTGGTCGGCACCTCCGGTGGCGGCAAGACCACCATCTTCAACCTAATGCAGGGCTTCTGGGCGCCCGAGCGGGGCTCCATCGCCATCGACGGCCAGCTTGTCTCTGGCCTGACGTTCGCCTCGCTTCGCCGCCAAATCGCTCTGGTCAGCCAAGATGTGTTCCTATTCGATGGTACCATCCGCGACAACATCAAGGCCGGCCGCCAGGACGCCTCCGATGAGGAGGTGGTCGAGGCTGCAGAGGCTGCGCATGCCGACGCCTTCATCAGGACGCTTCCCCATGGGTACGACACGCCGGTGGGTGAGCTAGGCACCCAGGTGTCGGGCGGACAGCGTCAGCGCATCACCCTCGCACGCGCGTTCCTCAAGAACGCGCCCATCATCTTGCTCGACGAGCCGACCTCGGCGCTCGACAGTGAGACGGAACTCGTCATTCAGCGTGCCCTGAGCCAACTCACCAACGGGCGCACGACGTTGGTGATCGCGCACCGTCTCGCCACCATTCTGCGCGCCGACCTCATCCATGTCGTTGAGGGAGGACGCGTTATCGAATCTGGTACGCACGCTGAGCTCTTGCGCGCCAACGGCGCGTACGCCAGGCTATATCATCTGCAATTCGAGAATGAGGACGGAAACGTCGTGCCTCTGCCACTTCGACACAGCAAACTATAGGTGGGTCAATATCACTGAGCATTGGCATCAGCCGATCAACGGTGCGCTGTCAGCGCACTGGGCGTGGGCAGTTCGTGCTGGCCTCCAAGGCGCTGCCCGGTAGTCCTTACGACGGGCACACGCTGGCACGTCGAGGGGATCATCGGCAACGAGATCCAACGATCATCGCAGACAAGGGCTACCGCGGCCATAGTGCCCCGGCCCCCTACGACATGCGCGTCTACGTCTCCGAGCAGAGGCGAGGGCTAACCAAGCAGATCGCACGCGAGCTCAAGCGGCGGGCCGCTGTTGAGCCGATCATCGGCCACATGAAGGCGAGCATCGCATGGACCGCAACCACCTGAGGTACCGGTGATGCAAACAACGCGGGCCTCGCCGCCCTCGGCTACAACTTTGCCCGCTTGGTCGCCTGGCTGTGGGAGGTTTTGTGTGCCCTGCTGCGGATCTGGATGGATGCTCCCCTCACAGCGCGCCTGGGAGGCGCCGCTATCTCCGCTGCGGCGCTCCCTGTCCGCCCTCTGCATCAGGGGCGTGCTGCATCGCATCCTCCGAACCTCCGCGGGCTCGCCCGCAACCGTCTTTGCATTTCGCTACCCGCGCTCGGCAACCGGCATTGAGCGATAATCCCGCCCCGGCAGGTGGCTGCTTACTGCACCTGTGCTTCGGCAATACGGCGGAGCAGCTCGTCGGTGAGCTGGCGCAGCTGGTTGCCGGTCTGGCCCGGATACTTGGCCCAGTAGGAGCGGGCGCTGGCGGAGTAGTAGGCCGCAGCCTGCAGGGGCGTGACGCGCAGAATCGACTGATTGAAGCAGCGATTCTCGGCATTCTGCCTGAGCCAGCGGTCGTACTGGTCGTCGTCGGAGGACTGCGGGTCCTTCATGTTGACGACTACGCCCAAGAGCTCCGCGAAGCCCATCTCAGGGTTGCGCTGGCGGAACTTGCGCAGGAACACCAGACCGCGCGTGGAAATGTAGTCGGGCCGGGTGGGCGAGAGGTAGAAAGCCGCCTCGCGCAGCCAGCACTCGGTGAGAACGGAGAGGCCAGGCGCGCTGTCAACCAGAATGAAATCGTAGATCTGCTGCGCCTCGCGCAGGCAGCTGCCGATGATGCGGCGCAAATACGTCTCACGCTCGCCCTTGGACACCTCGCGCTCGAACAGCGTCAGACTGGTGTCGCTCGGCAAGAGGTCGACCGAACGTGCATCGTCCACGTCGGACACGCCGCTGATGACGAAGTGGCGCCAGTTCTGGTTCCTCTCCTTCAGCACTGCGCCGATCAGGTAATCGACGATGGTCTGGCCCTCATCCTGCAGCGCCGTCAGCTGCTGCTGCGGCATCAGCATGTGGCTGATGCTGGCCTGCGCATCGGAGTCGACCACCAGCACCTTCTTGTTGTGAAACGCCGCGAGGGTCTCCGCGAGGGCGAGAACCAGCGTCGATTTCCCCACGCCCCCCTTGGCGTTCATGACGGTGATGGTGTTGCGCATCCTGAAACGAACCTGGCCGGTGTCTTGCAATGGGATCCCCTCGTCCGAGCCCATCATACCGGGCGGACGCGCACGCCTCCAGACCCAAAACTCGCCCGAAGCTCTTGCCGTAGCGGCGGGAAGGTCGCAGGGCGGCGAGCGGTTCATCCGTCATGGATGGACGACCCCCGGTCGGATCGCCTCTGCGTCGACGGCGAGGCCTCGCTGCGCTTCACGAAGCCTCACGCAGGCCGCCGGCATCAAGCCGCCCTTGCCATGCACTTGCCATGCTTGCGTGACAGACGCAGCCCATAGTGGGCTGCCGCACAACCCCCAGGCGAGCGAAAAATGCTTCCATCTGGGAGCGCGTCAGCTCGTTCCTTGAACGCCACCGGCTTCCCCCGGCTCGCTCTTAACCGCGTGCGCCCGGAAAGCGCTCTTCCCCACGGCGCTTCCAATCGCATAGGTGATAAGCCCGGTTCATGGACGGCTTGATGGACGGCCTTGCCCTCTACTGGTGCGACCTATCGGCCCATTTGGCACAGCCGTAGGGCGAGGGATCGTCCCCCTCATTCCATCCCGGCAGGCGAGGCCCGGCTTAGTCTCCATGGCGGGCATACGACTTTCGCAAAGCATTAGTCTTTCGGGAGGCAATTTGGCGATCGGCTATGCTGGCCAAATGCGGGCCGACATCGGCTGGCATAGGACCCCGCACGGAGCGCGTTTCCGGCGCGGCGGCGATTGGCTATAAGGACGAGGGTTTTGATCGGAGAGAAAAAGGGGCAATGACACCCCTGAAGACAGGCTCTCGAACCGTGGCGTGGGGAGTGGCGTGGAGTCTGGCCGGCTTGGCGGTATCGCTGGCGCTGGTCAATCCTGCGATCGCCGCCGAAGACGGCGCTGCGGCCCGCGACGCGGTCGCGGCGCTGGCACACGGCAACTTCGATCAGGCGGTGGCGCTCTACACCCAGGCGCTCCAGGATAAGACGCTGGCCAACGAGCGCCGCGCCATCCTGCTCTCGGACCGCGGCGTGGCCCAGGCGCGACTGCAGAATGCCAAGGAGGCGATCGAGGACTTCAACCGGGCCATCCAGCTGTTCCCGGAATACGCCGCCATCTACAACAATCGCGGTAATGTGCTGCTCGGCATCGGTGCCGTGCGGGAGGCGATGAAGGACTTCGACCGCGCGCTGCTGCTGGCGCCGGGATATGTCGCCGCCTACTCAAACCGCGGGGGAGCCCAGCTCAAGCTGGGCGAGGTGAACCTCGCCATCGCGGACTACAATAAGGCGATCGCGCTTACGCCGGTGAACCCGGCGGCGTTCACGGGACGCGGTCGGGCCCACCTTGCCGCGCACCGCCCGGCCGCGGCGATCCAGGACCTCACGCGCGCGGTCGGCTTTGATCCGCGTTTCAGCGCCGCCTACCGGGCACGCGCCGAAGCCAAGATGATGATCGAACGCTCCGACGAGGCGATCGAGGACTACAGCCGCGCTATCGCCTTCGAGGCGCGCAATGCCGAGCTCTACATTTTGCGCGGCAGCGCCTACCTGGCGGCCAACAATGCGGCCTCCGCGGTTAGGGACTTCGGCACCGCCATCGATCTCAACCCGCGCAGCGCACGCGCGTTTACGGCGCGCGGGTTCGCCTACGCCAAGGCGCAGGCCTACGATGACGCGCTCAATGACCTGGGGCGCGCCATCGAGCTGGAGCCGCGCTCACCCAAGCCCTTTGCCTACCGCGCGTGGACCTATCGCAAGCAGCAGCCCGAGCTGGCTTCAAAGGACATCGAGCGCGCCTTAAAGCTCGACGCCAACAGCGCGGAGGCCTATTGGGCGCGGGGCGAGATCGAGGAGGAGCACGGGCAGCCGGCCCTGGCCGTGGCCGACATCTCCAACGCGCTGACGCTCGATCCTAGCCTGAAGGACGCCCGCACCGCCCTGCAGCGTCTCGGCGCGGCGCCGCTGGCAGAGGAGGAAGAAGAGGTGTCGGGCGCCGGGCTCGACCGCTGGCGTGTGTTCGCGCGCTGGCCGCAGTACATCGCGACCAACAGCCAGTACCCCAAGCTCAGGGTGGATATCGAAATGCTCGGCAAGGGCCGGCCCCGCATCCTGGAGTGGGAGGTGAAGGCCGCTCCATTTGCCGGCATTGGCGTGCTGCGCTTCCACGCCGGCGTGGTGGAGGGGCCGCGCGGGCCCGAGGAGGTCGAGCAGGTGGCGATCGTGGACCTGCAATCAAACGCGGTGGTGGCCGTGGAGGCGCAGCGCCGCGGCGGCAAGCTCGGCCAGCTGACCTGGGACGCTGGCAGGCTGGTGGTGGCGGGCGCTGACGGCACCAGCGAGGAGCTGTCGCTGAGGGCGGAGAAGCCCAAGGAGGTGCTGCCCAAGCGCGTGGTCGCTGAAAAGGAGGCCTGGTCGCCGTGGGGCAGCGTCTGGGAGTCCGGCAAGAAGCGGCCCAAGACCCTGTTCGAGTTTCTGTTCGGGAATTGATCGGCCGCCGGCCAAAAGACGCAACGCCGGCGCCGTCCAATATTTGCCGGACACAGCGGCCTCGGGCGTACGGCTGTGCGCAAAGCCGCGAGCAGCCTCACGGGGCCGCTGTGGCTTGCCGCTTGCGCGCCTGAGCCAACCTATCCGGCTACGCCTGCCCGGCCGCGGGGTCCAATGTCGGCCTGGTCACCCACCAGGCCAGCACCGTGCCGGCGACCAAGAGCGCCGCGGCGAGCAGAAACGGGGCGCCGGGGAGCTGCCATGCGGCTCCAGGGGCGATGGCCAAAGCGAAGATGTGGGCGAAGAGGCCGGGGCCTAGGAGGCCGGCGAGCGCGATGAGGCTGGAGTTGGCGCCCTGGAGCTGCCCCTGCTCGGAGGCCGACACCAGGCGGCTCATCAGGCCCATGGCGGCGGCACTGCCCATACCCCACAGTGCCAGGACCGGGATGCCGGCCCAGAACATCCAGCCGACCGAGGCGAAGCCGTAGATGGTGAAACCGGCGACGCCGCACAGCAGGCCCACGATCAGGGTGGTGCGCTCGCCCATCAGCCGGATCGCCGGCTTGATCAGGCCGGCCTGCACGATGCCCGAGGCGACGCCCACGGCCGCCAGCGTCAGCCCCATGGTCTGGCTGCTCCAGCCGTAGCGGTAGCTGGTGTAGAGCACCGTCACCGCCGGCAGCACATTATGCGCAAGCGAGAACAGGAAGGCGACGCCCGCGAGGCCGAGGAGCTCGCGATGCTCCGATAGCAGGCGCAGTGAGCCGACGGGGTTGGCCCGCGACCAGCTAAAAGCCATGCGCCGCTCGTGCGGGAGCGACTCCGGCAGCACCAAAAGACCGTAGGCGAAATTGGCGAGCGTCAGGCCGGCAGCGATCCAGAATGGCAGGCGCGGGTCCATGTCGCCGGCGACGCCGCCGATGGCCGGGCCCAGCACGAAGCCGACCCCGAATGCCGCGCCCACCAGCCCGAAGGCGCCGGCGCGGCGCTCGGGCGGCGTCACATCGGCGATATAGGCGTTGGCCGTGGAGAAGGTGGCGGCGGTGATGCCGGAGATGAGGCGGCCGATGAACAGCCAGACGAGGTTGGGGGCCGCGGCCATCAGCATGTAGTCGAGGCCAAGCCCCAGCGTGGAGAGGAGCAGCACCGGCCGGCGTCCGTAGCCGTCCGACAGCGCGCCCAGCACCGGTGAGGCCACGAACTGCATGAGCCCCCACGCGGTACCGAAGATGCCGAACAGCTCAGCCGCCCTCGACGTGTCGCCGCCCACCATGCTCTCAACCAGGCGCGGCAGCACCGGGATGATGATGCCGAGCGCCATGGTGTCGAGCACCACCGTCACGAAGATGAACGAGAGGGCGGCCCCGGTGGGGTTGAGCCGTCCAGGTCCGACTCCGGGTAGGAGTTGTGGTGTGGCGTCCTGCATGCGCGACTCATTATCGCCAAAGCGGGGCGCGAGCGAGGCCCGCGCAGGTTGCGTCACGCCGCCACGGCGGCAAGCAGGCTTTCGAAGACGCGGGCCCCATCGACGCCGCCCAGCAGCGGCTCGATCAGGCGCTCCGGGTGGGGCATCAGTCCCAGCACACGCCGCCGCGCATCGCAGATGCCGGCGATGTTGCGCTGGGATCCGTTGGGGTTGGCTTCGGGCGTGGCGTTGCCGGACGCGTCGACATAGCGGAACACGACGCGACCCTCGGCCTCCAGGGCGTCGAGGGTCTCGGCGTCGGCGTAGTAGTTGCCCTCGCCATGGGCGACCGGCAGGCGAATGACCTCCCCGGCGCGGTAGCGGCTCGTGAACGGCGTCGTCGTCTGCTCCACCTTGAGCCAAATGTCTCGGCACACGAATTTGAGCGAGGCGTTGCGCATCAGTACGCCGGGCAGCAGCCCGGCCTCGCAGAGCACCTGGAAGCCGTTGCAGATGCCGATCACGGGCGTGCCGGCCTTGGCCTTGGCCACCACGTCGCGCATGACGTGGGACTGCGCGGCCATGGCGCCCGTGCGCAGGTAGTCGCCGTAGGCGAAGCCCCCCGGAAGCACGATCACGTCGACGGGCGGCACCGTTGCCTCGCCGTGCCACACCAGGCTCACGTCGCCGTCGATGACCCGCTCGATGGCGACCTCAACGTCACGGTCGCAGTTGGAGCCCGGGAAGACGATGACGGCGGCCTTCATATTTTCGTATGTTCCGTATATTCCGTCCGTGACCTCTTGCGTCACTTCTCGGCCTTGGCTCCGGGCACAACACGGAAGCTCGTCAAGAACGCGTCGATGGTCCTGCGCTGCTTGTCAAAGTCCTCGGCCTGGCCGCGCGCTACCAGCCGGTAGCGGGCATCCGGCGCGAGCACGTAGCGTACGGCAGCGTGGCGCTCGCCGATCTGCAGGAACTTGACGGGGGCGCACACCACGTCGGCGCTATAGACGAGGCGCGGGCCGTCGATGGTCTCGCTGAAGTTGTCAATCTTGGTGCGGGCCTTGTCGGATTCGCCGCACACAGCCTCGGGCAGCTCGTCCTTGAACGCCGCCTCGCTGTAGCGCTGCTGCAGCGCGCCGATGCTGGAGTCGCC
>JAFMSC010000142.1 GCA_017353825.1 Hyphomicrobiaceae bacterium
GCGCAGCGCGGCGCGCGCGTTCGGTCCCGGCGAGGCAGTAGCCCGCGCGCGATGCGTGGTGGGCGAGGCTGAGATTGCGCTCTTCTCGCGCGACCTCACATGGCCCGCAAAGGCGCTCGAGGCGGCGCGCGCGATGCTGCAAGCGCGCGGCGATCGGGTAAACGCCGCGCACGCCTGGCATCTGGAGATTCGGCGCCTGCTGCTGATAGGCCGCCTCGACGAAGCCGAACGCGCGCTTGCCGGGCTCGACCCCGCGTCTCTGCCACCTCAATTGCGGACCGCGCATGAGCTGGCTGTCGCGGGGATCGCGATACGGCGCCTTCGCACCAAGCAGGCGCGTGCGGCGCTCGCCCGGGCCGAGCGCGCCGCCTGCGAGTCCGGTATCCCGGCTCTGACGGCCGAAGTGGAGAGTACCGCGCTCGTGCTCAGCACACCCGCGGCGCGCCTCATCGCCCACGGCCAGGAGCGGCCGCTGCTGCTGGAGGAGGTCGAGGCCCTCCAGCGTCGAAGGTGCTCGTCGTGGACGCGTGCCGCCATGTCGTGGGCGACGGCCGCACGGCAGTCTCGCTCGCCAGGCGTCCGGTGCTGTTCGCGCTAGCCCAGGCCCTGGGGGAGGTGTGGCCGGCAGAAGTGCTGCGGGAAACGCTGCTGGCTCGCGCCTTCCGGGCCAGGCATGCCGACGAGTCGCATCGCGCTCGTTTGCGGGTGGAGATCGCGCGGCTGCACAGGGCGTTGCGAGGCCTGGCCGGCATCAACGCAACAAGGCGAGGCTTTGCTCTGGCGCCCCGCCACGCGCGCGATGTCGTGGTGCTGGCGCGGCCGGTCGAGGGGCCGCATGGCGCGTTGCTCGCCTTCCTCGCCGACGGCGAGGCGTGGTCGAGCTCGGCCCTGGCACTTGCGTTGAACGCCAGCCAGCGCACCGTGCAGCGCGCGCTCGACCAACTGGCAGCCGCTGGCAGGGTGCAGGCGCTCGGTCGCGGTCGGGCACGCCGCTGGGTGACCCCGCCGGTGCCGGGTTTCACGACGACCTTGTTGCTCCCCGCGCCACTGCCAGGCGGCTAGGATGCGCCCATGAAACGCCGAACAGCCGAAATCCTGAGCGAGCATGGACCCTTTCCGGGCGTCGAGCATGTGCACGGCCTCACGTTCGACGGCCGGCACGTGTGGTTTGCGTCAGGCAACAGGCTCAACGCCCTCGATCCCGAGAGCGGCGAGACGGTGCGCACGCTCGATGTTGCCGCTCATGCAGGGACCGCCTTCGACGGTCGCCACCTGTTTCAGATCGCCGAGGATCGCATCCAGAAGATCGACCCGAAGACCGGTCGCGTGCTCGCTACCATCCCTGCGCCCGGCAATGGCGGCGACTCGGGGCTGGCGTGGGCCGAGGGCACGCTCTGGGTGGGGCATTATCGCGAGCGCAAGATCCATCAGATCGATCCCCAGACCGGGGCGATCCTACGCACCATCGAGTCCAACCGGTTCGTGACCGGCGTCACCTGGGTGGACGGCGAGCTGTGGCACGCTACCCTAAACTAAGGCGCATCGATCCGCAGACTGGAGCTGTCCTGGAGAGGCTCGACATGCCGGGCGGTATGGCCGTGTCGGGGCTCGAGGCCGACGGCGGCGATCGGTTCTTCTGCGGCGGCTCCATTAGCGGCAAGGTGAGGGTCGTGCGCCGGCCCAGGCCGGGCACTGCTGCCGGCGGCGGCGCCAGACAACGTCTCCACCGCCGCAAGCGGTGACTTGCGCTTGTCGCAATCCCTTGGCAACACTGCCGATCGACACAAGGCTGTGTTTGTTGCCCGGGGGCTGCCCAATGGAAGGGACTTTGCACGCCGAGCTCGCCCGTACGCTGCGTGGCGCGCGGGCCTACGTTCTCGTGGTCCTTGCCCTCCTCTACGCAGCCGTCGCCGGGCTCCTTGGCGTCGCCCTGTACAGGGCCGACATTGACATCGTCGATACCTTCGACAAGCACGTCGGCGACTGGCGCATCGCCCTCGGCTCGCCCCGGGCAGCGGCCCAGCGTCCCGACATTGCCGTCGTACTGATCACAGAGGAGACGCTGCTTGACTATGAGAGCCGCTCGCCCATAGACCGCGGGCTCGTCGCCGAGCTCATCCGCGCCGTCGATGCCGCCGAGCCGAAGGCGATCGGCGTGGACCTCATCTTCGACCGTCGCACCCGGCAGGACACGCGCCTCATCGAGGTGTTGCGACAGGCGAAGGCACCTGTCGTCCTTGGCAGCGTCGACGCGCGCGTCGCCAACATCCCCGCCGAGAGCCTGACGATCCAGGACCAATTCCTCAAGGCGGCGGGCCGGCCCTACGGCCACGTGATGCTCGGACGCAAGGAAAGCCTCTTGGAAGCGTACGATAGCGTGATCCGCTATGTGGCTCAGACCGACAGGCCGAGACCGGCTGTGGCTGGAGCCTCGCGCGCGGCCTCCGGCGGTGTGGCCACGGCACCCCCTCCGGCCTTCGCCGACGCGGTCGCGGCGGCTATCGGCATCGCCCCGAGGCCAGGCTCGCGGCTAATCTCCTGGCTGCGGCCTCCTGACACGCAAACCGAGCTGTTCGCCACGCTTGCCCTGCCACGCCACAGCCCCGAAACGCTGAAGCCAGCGCTCGAGGGCCTCTTCCAGCCGAGCTGGCGCGATCTGCTCAAGGACCGCGTGGTGCTGATCGGCGCAACTATGATCGACCGTGACCAGCACGCAACGCCGCTGTCGGTGCTCGACCACGAGCGGATGCCGGGCGTGCTGATCCAGGCGCAGGCGCTGGCGCAACGCATGGACGGCAACCGGGACATCCGGGAGCTGAACGACTGGCTGGTCGCGCTGTTCTCGGGCGGGGTGGCGCTCGCCTGCCTTCTCGTGGCCCGCCGCACCGGGCTCAATCCGCATGGGGTCTTCTATGGCCTCCTCGGCGTCGGGCTCATCGGCACCACAAGCTTCCTCGTGTACTGGCTGTGGCGCATCGACGTCCCGTCGATTGCGCTCGCCACCGCCTGGGTGCTCGGCGGATTCGGTGGATTCCTCAGCAATTCCCTCGTACCGAGGCGCGGGTGAGCACGCGCCAACGGCGGTCGCAGCCGGGCTCCATGCCGCGTGCATTCGGTGCCGGCCCTCCACCTTGCCTTTCCCGAGAGGAGACGAGAGATGCGCCTGCTCGCGATGTTGTTGATCCTGGGAACCTCGACCGGCGCCGTTGCGGCAGCCGACGACGCGGCAGCCGACGACTATGAAATCCAAGCCTCAAGCGCCCCCGCGCATCCCGTCGGCCAGAAGCTGTCGAAGGGCTCGCACATCGTGCTTCCTGAGGGCGCAACCATTCGCTTTATCGACCGCACCAAGAGCGGCGGCGCGGTCACCCGCCAATGCCGCGGCAAGTACGAGGGCCCGATAGAAAACTGCAAGCCGTCCTCCAAGCGCCTGTCGCCGACGAGCCCGGGCGCAACGCGTGGTTCGATAGGGCGGAAATAGGGCGCCGCGCAGCCAAGACAGCGAGCCAATCGCGCCGACCGACCGACGTGCCTTCGCTCGGGCCTTCGCTCGGGCCTTCGCTCGGGCCTTCGCTCGGGCCATGGCCCTGGGAGAGGTGACGCCTTTGACGCCGGGCGAACGCGAAGCCGCTTTCATTCGACGGCGTGGGAGCTGTGCGCGCGCGGCGTCAGGGCAGCAGAGTAAGGTAATAGGGGGAAAACCGTCCTACTGCCTTATTGCCTACATCATCACAGCTTGAACGCCTCGAAGGTCGTCGGATGGAACAGCTCCTCAACCGCAACCTTGCGCGCAGAGAGTCCCTGCGCGTGATGATGGTGCAGGAAGGCTTCAAGTACTTTACGGTTGCCGGCCACGCCGTACGACCAAAAATCGACGCCCATCAGGTCGCGCGTGCGCTTCAGCTGCTCCTCGACGAACGGCAGCGTGACCTTCGTCGCCGAGGTATCGCTGAGCCTCCCCAGCGCAACCGCCTTGGCCTCCTCGAAAGCCTTGAGCGCCGCGGCCGGCAGCCACGCGTGCCGCTCGACCAGCGCGCGGCGGACCCCGACGATATGCATGATGGGAAAAACGCCGGTGCGGGTGAAATAGTCCGCCGCCGCGGCCGCCGGATCGGGGAACAGCCAGCCGACATACGGCTCCCCACGCTGAAAGCAGGAGGGAATGCGCGGGCCGATGAAGGCGTCGATGGCTCCCTGGGCGAGCATCTTTGACAGCGTCGCGCCGGCGGGCGCTTCCTCGACATGCACGTCCGCGGGGAGCGCAACAGGGATCTTCTCGAGGCGCCCGGGCTCCTCCAGGCCGCCCCGCACCCACTGCAGATCGGTCGGCCTCACGCCGAACTCGTCCTCCAGCAAGGCCCGCGCCCAGACGTTCGCCGTGAGCTGGTACTCCGCAACGCCCACCCGCTTGCCCTTGAGGTCTGCAGGCGCCTTGATGCGGTCCGTCCGCACGTAGATCGACGTGTGCCGGAAAGCCCGTGAAAGGAAGGCCGGCACCCCGACATAGGGGCAGTCACCAGCCGCCGTCTTCACTGTGAAGCTAGAAAGCGACAGCTCGGAGATGTCGAACTCGGCGAAGCGGAAAGCGCGGAAGAAGATCTCCTCCGGACTTAGGTTCATGATGACAGGCTCGACGCCGTCAATGTGGACGCTGCCATCGCCCAGAGCGCGGGTGCGGTCGTAGTCGCCGACGGCAACGGAGAGGTGAAGCTTCGTCATGCGTGCGGGCCTTTTTTCGCCTTCGAAGGTGTCAGACCCTTTGGGCCTGACACCGTGGCTCCAACGTCCCTTTGTGCAATGCTTCAGACCCAAGACCCAGAGGGCGCAGAGGTCTGACATGTTGTCACCGCTACTTCTTCGCTTCAGGCACCTGGAACAGCTCGGAGAGCTCTTCCTTGCTGAGCGGCGCCTTGAGGAAATTGAGGGCGATCGCGTCGGCCATGACGGCATCGAGCCCCTCGATGCGATAGGGGTCGAGCGCGGCCCGCGTATAGAACTCCGTCATGGCCTTTTTGGCCAGCGCCTCGTCGATGTTGGAAAAGTCCTTGTAGTGCTTCAGGGCCTCGGGGTTCGCATACATGTAGTCGAGCGACTCGGTGTAGGCGCGCATAAAGCGTGCGATCACGGGCTTGTCCTTGGCGAGCCTGCCGGCGTTGACGATTACGGTGCGCACGGTCTGGTTGCGCGTCGAGAGCACTTCGCTGCCGCGCGCGACGATGCGGATCTTGCCCTCGTTGAGCTCCTTGAGCCCGAACGGCGGCGCCGCCCAGCCTACATCCACCTGGCTGGACATGACGGCGGTGAGGGTGGCCGGCGGGCTACCCGTTCTCGTAGGCTGGGACTTGAGGTTATAGGTCTTGATGAGGCCAAGCACGAGCAGGTTGGTGGACGAACCCGCAGTCGAGTAGGCGATGGTCGTCTTCTCGGTCGCCTCCTTGAGGCTATGCATGGGGGTGTCGGCCTTGACGTACCAGTAGAGGTCGTCGGAACCCACGGTGGCCGAGCCGATCACCCGCACCGGCGCACCCTTGGCGAAGGCCGACATGACCCCAGCGGTGCCGACCCCCACGCCGATATCGACTGCGCCGGAGATCACGGTCTGCAGCGTCTCGCCGGCGCCGGCAGTGTAGGTGAGCTCCAGCGTCAGCCCGTGCTTTTTGAAGATGCCGGCCCGCGAGCCGATCTCGGCAATCGCCGTCTCCCAGTTGCCGCGTTGGCCGATCGCAAGCTTCAAGGTGTCGTCCGCGCGCGCCGCCCCAGACGCGACCAGCTGCGCCGCTAGGGCCATGAGCCCGATCCACCGTGTTGGCCTTTGCATCGCTCTCTCCTCCCCCCTCCTTGAACCCTGCCCTCATCTATGATCCGCTCACTGCGTGCACGCCCGCATAGCGGCCCACCAGCTCGTTGGCGGCGATGGCCAGGGCAAACAGCACGATCAGCATGGCGTACATGCGGGGCATGTCGAACACCGCGTAAGCCTGCATGATGAGATAGCCAATGCCAGCGTTCGACAGCTTCGTCTCGGCGAGCAACGTACCGATGATGGCGACGCCGAAACCCAGCCGCACGCCGTTGAGGATCGGCTCCCGCATGGCGGGCAGGTGGATCTTGGCGGCCATCTGCATCGGGCTTGCGTGGAAGCTCCTGCCGACGCGGATCAGTACCGGGTCGATCTGGCGCATGCCGGCGGCGACGCTGAGCGCGATCGGAAAGAAGCACGACAGCGCTCCGAGTGCCACCTTCGAGGCTGGCCCGACACCGAACCACATGATCATGACGGGGAAGAAGATGATCTTGGGCGTCGGACCCAGGTAATAGAGATAGCGCTCGAAGGCGCGGCTCAGAAAGCGGCTGCCGCCGAGAGCGAGACCGATTGCAATGCCCAGCCCGCCGCCGATGGCCAGGGCTTGGCCCACCTCCATGAGCGAGACCACCAGGTGCCAATAGAAGTCCCTATTGACCGCGAGGACGGCAAGCGCGCGGCCGACGGTAAGAAGCGATGGGATCACGTCGCGATAGAACCATCCCGACGCTGAGGCAGCCTCCCACAGCGCCACGACCACCAAGATGATCGCGATGCGAATTGCGGCGACACGACCTGACCCTGAGGGCGCGCCGGCGACACCGCTCAGGTCCCTGGCTGCAGGCATCGCTCGATCCGCTCGGTGAGGATGAGGAACAGGATGCTAACCAGGATCACGAACCCGATCGCGGCATAGGTGCCCGGCAGGTCGTAGCGTTCGGCAAGCTCGTTGATGACGTGGCCGAGCCCACCGAAGTTGATCATGAATTCCACCCCAACGATGTTGATGAGGCAGAAGATGAGCCCGAGCCGGAGCCCGACGAAGATGTTAGGCAGGGCGGCGGGCAGCAGGATCTTCGCGAACATCTGACCCGCCGTCAGATTGAAGCTCCGGCCGACATTGATGAGCACCCGCCGCGTGCCCCCCAGACCCTCGACGGTCTTGAGTATGGCCGGCGGCAGTCCGGCGATGAGGCCCATGGCCACGACGGTCGTCGCCGAGCGGCCGAAAAGCACCAGGAACAGCGGATACATGAGTGCAATGGGCGCCGACGCCAGCGCCGCAACCCACGTCTCGGTGGCGGCTCTGAGCGCGACGAACCGGTGCAGCAAGGTGCCAGTCAGGATGCCGAACACTGCGACCAGCAGCATGGCGTAGAGGCATTCCTTGCAGGTCACGACGAAAGGCGCGAGGATATTCTCCTCCACCACGATGCGCGGGAAGCTGGCCAGCACCTCCGAAGGAAGCGGCACGATGTAGCGGTTGAGGAGCCCGATCCGCAGCAGCCCCTCGACGGCCGCAGTCGCCGCGGCGATAACAGCGATGCCGAACGCGACCGCCCCCGCGGCTCCCAGCGCACGCTCTCCCGCGGCCATCGTCACGGCCTCCTGCTGAGGGCGCCGATCTCGCTCTCCGCCATGCCGCGGGTGGCCTCCTCGCGCAGGTCGTTCCAGACCTGGGCCACGTAGCGGCCAAACGCCTCGCTGCCGACGATCTCGGACGTGCGCGGGCGCGGCAGATCGATCTCGACTATGCGTTTCACCCGGCCGGGGCGGAATGTCATGACCACGATGCGGTCGGACAGCTGCACAGCCTCGGTGATATTATGGGTGATGAGCAGCGTGGTCTGCGCCAACTCCTGTTGGATCTGCAGCACCTTGTCGCCCAGGATGAGGCGCGTCTGCTCGTCGAGCGCCGCGAATGGCTCGTCCATCAGCAGGATGGTCGGCTCGAAGGCGAGCGTGCGGGCAATGGCGACCCGCTGGCGCATGCCACCGGACAGCTCCGAGGGGTAGCGGTTCTCGAAGCCTGCGAGGCCCACCAGGGAGATGAAGCGGCGGGCCCGCTGGTGGCGTTCGGCTCTTGCGACGCCTGCCACCTCCAGCGGGAAGCTGACGTTCTCCAGTACCGTGCGCCAGGGAAACGTCGATTCCTCCTGGAATACCATGCCGATCGACTTGTGCGGCCCGCGCACCTCCTCGCCGCCGATGCGCACTCGCCCCTGATAGCCGGGCTCAAGGCCGCCGACGATGTTGAACACCGTGGTCTTGCCGCAGCCGGACGGACCGATGACCGACAGAAACTCGCCCTTGCGCACACCGAAGGAAACGCCGTCCACGGCCGTCACCGCGCCGTCCGGCGTGTCGAACCGCTTTCCAAGGTCCTCGACGACCAGGACCCAATCCGGCGGAGGCGCCATGGCCTGGGCGGGGCGAGCTTCGGTCCCGATCGCGCCCATGCCGCTTCCTCACTCGCGCGACGAGAGCATGGTCGCCGTCGTTGCCGGCGCGTAGCCCGGCTCGACGCGCACATCGACGACGGCCACTGCGCCCCCCTCTACCGCGGCGATCGCCTCGGCAAACGCACGGCCCAAGGCCTCGTGGGTGGCGATCGGGCCTAACGCCTGTGCGCCCTGCGCGCGGGCGAGGGCCGCAAGGTCGATGTCGGGAGCAGCGATGCGCTGGCCGATCCACTTGTTCTCCACCGGACGCTGGCGCATGCGCGCCACACGCTCCTGGTGCACCTCGTCGTTGAAGAACGACCGGTTGTTGGCGACGACCAGCAGCAGCGGAATCCGGTAGTGGGCCGCCGTCCAGAGCGCCGTGGCGCCCATCAAGAAGTCGCCGTCCCCGCAGATGGAGACAGGCAGGCGGCCGGAACCTCTGAGGGCCAGCGCGGCGCCGACGGAGATGCCTGGCCCGCCGCCCACACCGCCCCCGCCGTCGCTGCCGACGTAATCGAGCGGATGGCGGAACGGCCACCAGGCCCCGTTCCAGGACAGCGGCAGATGCAGAAGCGATACGTCGCGCCCGCCGACCGCCTCGCGCAACGCCCAGGCCAGGTGCTCTACACCCAGCGGACCGGCGGCAGAGGGCGTGGCGGACACGCCCCCGGTGACAGCCACGCGCGCAATGGCCGGGGTGGGGCGATCGCGCAGGACCTCGG
>JAFMSC010000493.1 GCA_017353825.1 Hyphomicrobiaceae bacterium
TCCCAATGGCAGCCGACAAGTTCTGGCAGATCATCGAGCGTGCCGCCAAGGCCGACCACGATCCGGACGCTCACATGGAGGCTTTGCGGACCGAGCTGCGCGAGCTGCCCCTCGATGAGATTATGTCGTTCGAGGTTGCGTTCCGCCGGTATCTCAACGAGGCCTATACCTGGGACCTTTGGGGCGCGGCGTATGTGATCCACGGTGGCTGCTCCGACGACGGGTTCGAGTACTTCCGGCGCTGGCTCGTAACGAGGGGGCGCGATGTCTATGAGCGTGCGCTCGCCGAGCCGGACAGCCTGGCGCAACAGGACGCGCGGCCAGGTGTCGAAGGCCTTTGGGAGTTCGAGGACATCTACTACGTCACGATGGAAGTCTTCGAGGAGAAGGGCGGAGAAGGCGATGTACGCGACTACTCCGATTTGGAGGCCGGCGGGAGCGGGCCTGGACCTTCCGGCGAGCCCTTCGAGGACGGCGAGGAGTACCTGGTGCGGCGATACCCCAAACTGTGGCAGCGATTCGGGACCACGCCGCTCGGCTGAGCATAGGGGATCACGTCGGGTCGCCGCGGTCCCTTTCTGGTTGCTGTTGGAACCCAGACGGCTGGAACTCGCGACGGTCGCCAGTACAGCGACCCGTGGCGCCGCGTGGCGAGGAGTAGAGGGTCCCCGCCCAGCCACCTGCATTTAACCATTCTGGCAACTTGCCGCACACCCGGTCTCGACTCGCAGCAGGTGCTGTTCCTGAGGGCAGCAGCGAGTCCGCTACGAGGCGCGCAAAAAGTAATCCTGTCTGTCCCCGCGGGGATGGGCGCAAATATCTTCCACGGGGAAGCCCTTGCGCCGTACCTGCCGTGCACCCGGCTGCCACCGCCCAGCCACATCCTCCTTCGCCGCCTATTGTGCCCCTCATCGGACCGCGAACCGCCGCCACGGTGGGCCGGACCACAAGGCCGTCACCAAGGCGCAACTCAAGCCGTCCCTCAAGATCGTCAGGGCCCGGATCGCGAAGAACCCCGAGAACATCGCCTCGGTCGCTCTGGCTGACCGCTGGCGGGCCCTCGTGGACCACGGCCGAGGGCATCCTCGCGAAGTTCATGAACGGCACGCCGGGCGTCCGCTGGGAGTTGCTGGCCGACAAGGAGATCGTGAAGCTCGGCCACGCCACGTGGTGGACACCGTCTCGGCAAATGGTGGTCATGCTGTCGTCGGCGTCAGGGCGGTCTGCGTCGATAGGCGCGAACCGGGCGTACGCGTCCTCCAACTGGTCCCCCTCAAGCTCCCACTGTTCAGTGGAGCTGGGCTCGTCCTCGTGCTGGGCCACGAACCACAAGTACCACTCGCCAACGAGCGCGTGCGCCTCGCGTTAGGTCAGGGAGGTGCCCCCCGCCTCGATGGGGAGCCCGCAGCGCGTTGATGCGCGACGACAACGTCCCTACGGGAGTCGGATGTTCGCTCTGCAAATCCGACTTGACTTGGCTGTCCTATGGTGCGCGCGGCATCCGCCTGCCATCTTGCGACAATCGTCGTCTGCGTCACCTCGGTCACAGCGTGTCATCGGCGCGCGCTCAGTCCGGCGCCATGCCCTTGTTCCTCAGCTCAGCGAGCGCCTGCGCTTTCTTCGCCAGATGTGACAGCCCCATTCCGCGAAGCACGTTCGGCGCCTTCGTGAATTGAATGTTGTCGTAGCCGACGATCTCGATGCGGTTCCCCCATGGATCGAGGAAATCGAGAAAGCGCCCCGGCAGCACCGCGACGCCGGCTTCCTTCAAGGCGGCGCGCACAGCCTCCTTGTCATCGACCACCAGCCCGAAGTGCCGGCCGTCATCGGGGGCTTGCCGGCGGCCCTTCTGAAGAGCGAGGAACTGGTCGCCGAGATCGATGAATGCTGCGTCGCTGCTCTTGCCGCGCAACTTGAAATCGAACAGCCGACCGTAGAATTCGAGCGCCTCGTCGATGTCGCCGACCTCGATCGCCAGGTGATTGAAACCGACCGCGCGGGCTTTCTTGGCTTCGGGCATGGGCTCTCTCCACAGGCATTCAATCAACTTGATATGGTGCGACAAGCACGGTCCCGCAATCGGGTCTGCCCCGAAGGCCCGCCTCCTGCCGTCCAGCACAGCCAGCCGAGAGGCAGAGGCTGCTGTCAAAGGGGCTGGCGTTGCGCGCTCGCGGGAGGTTCTTGGCCACCCACCGTTCTTTGCCGCCTCCCGGGTTGCTCCGCGCCTCGCCGGCATACCCACGCGGAAAGGACGACCTCATCGACAGCCCCAGCATCTATCGTGTTCGCTTCATCCGTGGTCCGCGTTATGCGATCAACATCAGCGCCCCAAGGCCCGAGCTCGCGGAGTCCTTCGCCGAGGCGATCCGCAAGAGGGCCGGCACCGCATCCTTCGAGGCCATCGCCGACCCGTTCAGCGACGACTGCCAGTCGCAGGAGATTTGCTCGACCAACACCTGCGACCTCCTGGTCGCCGTCGCGCATGGGTTCGATGAGGTCAGGCGCGGCGGCTCGCGGGAAGGTCTCGCCAATGCCCTTGCCTCGGGTAAGGCCCAGGGCAATTCTCTCCTGAGCGGCAATGACCGGGCAAGGCCTCTGCCGAGATTCCGCCGCAAACCCACGTCCGTTTTTCACGATACTTCACAGTCGCCACCCGATTTACCGGGTTGGAGGCGCCCACCGTCCGGCGCACCCTTTGCGCACGAGTTGATCAGCGTGCCCAGGGTCGGCGTCCATGCCCTCGCTCCGCTTTGCCGTCATCCAGGTGTCTGTGGCTGCCGCAGTAGTTCTGCTGGGTCTGGCCGCGGCGACGCAATGGGCGGCGGCGATGCTCAGCTATCAGCCGGCATTGGGAACGCCGCTCATCGACCTCCTCGGGCTCAAGCTCTACGCGCCCTGGAAGCTCTTCGCCTGGTGGCTGGCCTTCGACGCCCAGGCGCCGGGCGTCTTTGCACGTGCCGGCGCGCTCGCCGCGCTCGGCGGCGTGCTGCGCGGCGCGCTCGCC
>JAFMSC010000143.1 GCA_017353825.1 Hyphomicrobiaceae bacterium
CGGGGCGCGGTGGGGTGTGCCTAGATGGCGCGGGCCTGGCCGGGCCGAACGCGGCTTCGCTGGTAGCGGGCCGGCAGGCGGCGGCCACAAGCCCTATTGGACGCTCGACGTGCCCGAGCTTCTCGCCGACCTGGGCAGCCGGCGTACAGGCCTCTCGGCCAGCGAGGCGCGGGCGCGCCTCGAGCGCTATGGGCCTAACCGGCTGGCCGACGAGCACGATGTGCGCGCCGCGGCGCTTCTCGCCCGCCAGTTTGCCAACCCGCTCGTGCTCATTCTTATCTTCGGCGCCTCGATTTCGTTGATCGTGCGCGAGTGGACCGAGGCGGTAATCATCCTGGCGATCGTACTCGGCAGCACAATGTTGGGGTTCTGGCAGGAATACGGGGCGAGCCGCGCCGTTGCTGCACTGCGCGATCGCCTGTTGCTGAAGGCCGTGGCACTGCGCGACGACGCCGCGCAACAGGTCGATGCCAGGAGCATCGTTCCCGGCGACGTGGTGCTGCTGTCGGCCGGCAATCTGGTGCCGGCGGACGGCGTCCTGATCGAGGCGCGCGATTTCCTGGTCTCCGAAGCGGCGCTCACGGGCGAGTCCTTCCCCGTCGAGAAGACGCCGGGCCGCACCCCGGCCGACGCCCCACTCAGGGCGCGCACCAATGCGGTGTTCTGCGGCACTTCTGTCCGGAGCGGCACCGCGACGATGGTCGTGGCCGGGACCGGCGCCGCGACGGTGATGGGCGACATATCGCGGCGCCTCGCCGGCAAGCCCATGGATTCGGAGTTTGCGCGGGGCTTGCGCCGCTTCGGCTACATGCTGACCCAGGTGATGATGGCCGTGGTACTGTTCGTTGTGACGGTCAACCTGGTGCTGCACCGGCCGCCGATCGAGTCGCTCCTGTTCGCCGTCGCTCTCGCGGTGGGGCTTTCGCCGGAACTGCTGCCGGCGATCGTCAGCGTCACCCTGTCGAAGGGTGCTCGCGCCATGGCCCGGCAGGGTGTCATCGTGCGCCGGCTCGACGCCATCGAGAACCTGGGCAGCATCGACATCCTGTGCACCGACAAGACCGGCACGCTCACCAGGGGCGTCGTCGAACTGACAGCAGCCCTCGACGCAAGCGGAGAGCCGTGCCCGCGCGTGCAGCGCCTGGCATTTCTCAACGCCAGCCTCCAGACCGGCATCGACAATCCGCTCGACAAGGCGATCGAGGCGGCCGGAGCCCGAGCCGGCCTCACCATCTCGGGCGTCACTAAGATCGACGAGATCCCGTACGACTTCCTGCGCAAGCGCCTGACGATTGTTATCGCCGAGACCGGCGCGACGGCCGTCCACACCGTCATCAGCAAGGGCGCGTTCGACAACGTGCTGTCCTGTTGCACGTCGGTCAGGCACGAGGACCGTGGCGCGCCGCTCGACGATAATGAGCGTCGGCGGCTTGTGGACTTCGTGCGTGACAAGGGCGCGCTCGGCTGCCGCGTGCTCGGGCTCGCCACGCGCGCCGTCGCCCCCCGCGAGCGCTATGGCCGCGAGGACGAGGCCGACATGACGTTCGAGGGGTTCCTCCTGTTCTTCGATCCGCTGAAGGACGGCATCGCGGCCACGGTGTCGCAGCTGGCAGCGCTTGGCATCCGCATCAAGGTGATCACGGGCGACAGCCGCCATGTCGCGGCCCACGTGGGCGAGGCCGTCGGGCTCGATCCGGCGCGGATGCTGACGGGCGAGGAGCTCAACCGCACCAGGAACGAGGCGCTCCTCCCTCTCGCAGAGCACGCCGACCTGTTCGTGGAGGTCGACCCGCAGCAGAAGGAACGGATCGTGCATGCCTTGCAGCGGCGCGGACATGCGGTCGGCTACATGGGCGACGGCATCAACGACGCGCCGGCACTGAACGTTGCCGACGTCGGCATCTCGGTCGACCAGGCGGTCGATATCGCGCGCGAGAGCGCCGATGTGGTGCTGCTGCGGCGCGACCTGGAGGTGCTGCGATCGGGTGTGCTCGACGGCAGGCGCACGTTCGCCAACACGCTGAAATACATCTTCATCACCACCAGCGCCAACTTCGGGAACATGATCAGCATGGCGGCGGCAACCCTAGTCCTGCCGTTCCTGCCACTGACCGCCACGCAAATCCTGCTCAACAATTTCCTCTCGGATTTCCCCTCCGTCGCCATCTCCACCGATAACGTGGACCACGACGCGCTCGCCCAGGCGCAGCGCTGGAGCATTGCCGACGTGCGCGTCTTCATGATCGTGTTCGGGTTGATCAGCACCGTGTTCGACCTCCTGACGTTCGGGCTGCTGCTCTATGTCTTTCAGGCCTCCGAGCCGCTGTTTCAGACCACGTGGTTCGTCGTTTCGGTGCTGACCGAACTGGCCGTGGTCCTGGTGCTGCGTACGCACCAGCCGGCGCTCACCAGTACGCCCAGCAGAATCCTGGTCGTGGCTACGGCTATCGTCGCCGCCATTGCCTTGTCGATGCCCTACCTGGACGGGTTTGCCGCGGCCTTCGGCTTGGTGGCGCTGCCATTCAAGATGCTCGCCGTGATCGCAACCGTCGTCGTTGCTTATGTGCTCACAACGGAATGGGCCAAGACCCGCTTCTACGCACGGCGGCGCGCGTCGAAGCGGGTCGACGCGTAGGAATGGCGCACAGGCATTGAGCAGCGCGTCCCAGGCAACAATCATTGACCTTGGTCAATGGGAAACACCGCGCGCGTTGAGGAGGTCTCGATCCGAGAACGCCGAGCTGCAGCCCGGTGTCGCCGCTCGGACCCCGGGGTGGCGCATGCCACCATATGGGTGTGCGGTGTCACGCCGCAGCACTCGCGCCATGTCGAAGTTCACATCGCGGGAGGTCCTCGATGGCATTCACCTCAACCTTACGCAGGAAAAACGCCGGTTGACGCCGATCAACAAGGGATCGGCTGAGGCCAAGTAACGTTGTTCTTGCGGAGGGAAGCCAAGATCAGATCCAGACGGAGTTGTGCCATGAAGGTCAAGGATGTGATGCACAATGGCGCCGAGTGGGTCACCCCGCGGACGACGGTCGCCGAAGTCGCCAAGAAGATGCGCGATCTGGATGTCGGTGCGATCCCCGTCGGCGAGAACGATCGGCTGATCGGCATGGTGACGGACCGGGACATCGCCTGCCGAGGCGTCGCGAACGGCGGCGACTGCGCCAGGCTCACGGCCCGCGACGTGATGAGCAAATGTATCCTCTACTGCCTCGACACCGAGGACTTGGAGGGATGCCCTGCGCATCATGGAGCAGAAGCAGGTGCGCCGGCTGCCCGTTATCAACGACAGGAAGCGCATGGTCGGCATGCTGAGCCTCGGTGACGTCGCGCATGCGGCCTCGCACGAACTTTCGGGTGAGGTAACGGCCGCCGTCTCCGCGCATCACGCGTGAGCGGCGACGCATTTCTCGGGCTGCCTGGGTGGGCGCCGCGAGCGGGCCGAGCCGACGGTCGGATCGCCGTCGTCGTGGCGGCGTCCGCCCAGGCTCAGCGATAGAGCGACGAGTCCGGTCCCTATCGACCTGGTGTGGCGCGACCTGTCGCGTCGCCTCACCCCAGGTTAGTGAGGCGGCTCCGCGGCCGGGCAACTGGAGGGGGAGCGTGGAGGGCTTGCTCCTGACGCCTGGGGTGGTCCGCTCCCGCGAACGCTGGCGGGGGTCATAATGGTGCGCCAGAAACGGCACGCCATCCTTTGTCGAGAGGGTGATTGGAGGAGCGCGCCGTCAGCATCAGACCCGACAGGCCGCCCAGCGGCATTACCCACTGGCGGGTGCCTAACACCAAGCCAGCGCCCCAATGCCCGCGTAGTTGTGTGCTCTAGACAAGAAAGCCCTAAGGCTCCTCGCACCCCGGAGTTGCACGCATGGATGGTATCGGGCAGCACCGCGCCTGCGGCCTGGCGGCGATCGAAACGCTCTCCGCTCTTCTGAGATGGCGGGTCGAGGACACCCCGTTCGCGGAGGCCTACCGGCACTTCGATCCTCATCGCCAGCTCTGGGTTTCGCTCACGTGGCAGGACTTCGGCCATTTGGCCGAACGCTGGGCGCGCGCCCTCGACCATGAGGGCCTAGATCACGGTGACCGCATCGCCATCCTCATGCCCAACGGCGTCGAGCATGTGGCGATGGACCAGGCGGCGCTCTCGCGGGGCCTGGTCCCAGTGCCTCTGCACGCCATCGACAATCCGGAAAGCATCGTCTACATCCTCGAAGACAGCGGCGCGGCCCTGCTGTTGATCGACTCGCTCGATCGTTGGCGCAAGCTCGCGTCCCTGGATGGCCGGGCGAACGCGCTCAAGCGCATCGTTTGTGCAACAGGGGGGGCAAGCGTCGACGCGGGCGACGGTCGGATCATTGCCCTCGATCGCTGGCTCGACATCGCCCCATCGCAGACCGCGGGCACCGTCCGGGCGACGACGGTGAAACCAGGCGACCTCGCCGCCATTGTCTACACGTCAGGTACAACAGGGCGCCCGAAAGGTGTCATGCTTTCCCACGCCAACGTTATGGCCAATGTCAAGGCCATCCATCGGCGCGTACCCGCCGCGGAAGGCGACGTGTTCCTGTCGTTCTTGCCGTTGTCGCACACCTTCGAGCGCACCGCCGGCTACTACTATCAGATCGCCGTCGGCGCTTGCGTCGCCTACGCGCGATCCGTCGCGCAGTTGGCGCAGGACCTGAAGACGGTACGACCGACCGTGCTCGTATCCGTGCCGCGCATTTACGAGCGCTTCTACGCGAGGATCATGGAACAGCGGGACTCGGCGAGCCGGCTGCAGCGCGCCGCGCTCGACTTGACCTTGAAGATTGGAAGCCGCCGGTTCGAAGCGCGGCAGGGGCGAACCCACCTCGCCTCGGTCGTGGATCGGCTCGCTTGGCCGATTGTCAAACGCCTGGTGGCCGACAGAATCTCGGCCGAGCTGGGAGGACGCCTGCGCGTCGCAGTCAGCGGCGGTGCGCCGATCGCCGAACCGATCGTTCGCCTGTTCTTGTCCCTTGGTCTCGACGTACTGCAGGGCTACGGCATGACCGAGACCTCGCCGGTGGTGGCGGTGAACACGCCTGACGACAACGATCCGCGCTCGGTCGGCAGCCCGCTCGACGGCATCGAAGTCAGGATAGGCGCCGACGACGAGCTGCTCGTGCGTGGTCCCAGCGTCATGGTCGGCTACTGGCGCAAGCCCGAGGAGACGCGCCGGGTGATTGAGGCCGACGGCTGGCTGCACACCGGCGATCAGGCCCGGATCGAGGCGGGGCGGCTTTACATCACTGGGCGCATCAAGGACATTATCGTCACCTCGACCGGCGAGAAGATCGCACCCGTCGATCTTGAAACGGCGATCACCTCCGATCCGCTATTCGAGCAGGCCATGGTGGTTGGCGAGCTGCGGCCCTACCTGGCGGCTCTGGTCGTCGTGAATGCCAACGAATGGGCCAGCGAGAAGGCGCGGCTCGGTAATGAGGCGGACGCAGGGGGCGTGCCCTCGCCCGGGCGCCAGGCGGCGTTCCTGCTGAAACGCATAGCCGAGGCGGTGAAGGACTTTCCCGCCTATGCCACCCCGCGCACCGTGTGGTGGACCACTGAGCCCTGGACCATCGGGGATGGTCTGTTGACGCCGACCCTGAAAGTCAAGCGCATCGCCATGGCAGAGAGGTTCGCGGCTCAGATCGACGCCCTGTACGCGCGCAAGCTTCCCCAGACGGCAACCTGACGCCTGCCCAGCAGGCTAGGATTCCTGTGCGCAGCCGCCGGTAGAACGTGGACGCCGATGCTCGTCTTCGGCGGCGCTGAGGGGTATCGTCCACTACGTCGGGCGCAGGACCACGCGCCGTAGCGCTGCATCTCCCGGCTCCGGCTCGATGCTGAAGCCGAATTCGCCGCACATGCGAAGCATTGTCGCATTCTCGGCCAGCACACACCCATAGAGCTCTTCGATCGTCTCGGTCCGTGCATAGGCAATCAGGTGCCGCATGAGCCGCCAGCCGAGCCCACGTCCCTTGATATCGGACCGGACCAGGATGGCGTATTCACCCTTAACGTAGTCAGGGTCGGCGACAAAGCGGACCACCCCCATTAGCTCGCCGGTCGCCTCGGCAACCGCCACGAAAGCCATCTCGCGGGCATAGTCGATCTGCGTCAGTCGAGCGAGGAACCTGTGAGAGAGATCGGGTCCGGCGGTGAAGAACCGCAGCCGGTGATCCTCGGGCGTCAGGCGGGCGAAGAACGCCGCGTAGAGGGCTTCGTCCTCGGGACGGATCGGCCGAATTTGCACCGCCCCCAGCGGCTCTATCCGAGCTTCGGCCACCCACTCCGACGGGTACGGGCGGATCGCCATTGGCACGCGCGGATGTTCTGTCGGGTCCTCAACCCGTAAGCGGGCGTCGAGCGCGATAGTGCCGGCCTCGTCGGCAAGCAGCGGATTGATGTCGACCTCGCGGACCTCGGGGTGGCGGGCCACGAGATAGCCGAGACGCACCAGCGCCTCGGCGATTGCCGCGACATCAGCCGCCGGTCGGTCGCGATAGCCCTGCAGCAGGCGCCACACCCGCGTCTGCCGCATCAGGTCGTGGGCTAGTTTGAGATCGAGCGGCGGCACGGCGTGGGCGGTATCGCGCACCACCTCGACCGCGGTGCCGCCGGCGCCGAACATAAGCAGCGGCCCGAACGTCGGGTCGACCGACATGCCGGCGATCAGCTCGGTGGCCCTTGGCCTCCGGATCATCGGCTGCACGGTGAAGCCCTTGACGCGGGCCTGCGGCTCGAGGCGACAGACGCGCTCTAGCATGTCCTGGGCGGCGTGCTGGGCCTCTTCCGCGCGCTCCAGCCCGAGGCGCACGCCGCCCACGTCGGATTTGTGCGTGATGTCGTCGGAGAGGATCTTCACCACGCACGCTCCATAGGAGCCGATCCAGCGCGTGGCGTGCATGGCGACCTCGGCGGGAGTGGAAGCGACGTCGGTCGGAACTACTGGGATGCCGTAGCAGGTGAGCAGGGCCTTGGCTTCGACTTCCGAGAGCGTCGAGCGACCGGCCGCCAGGGCAGCCGCAATCGTCCGGCCTGCCGCTTCAGTCTTGAGGCCGAGATGCTCCGGCATCGAGGGCGGCGTGCGCGTGAGCTCTTCCTGCGCGCGGGTATAGCGAACGAGCTGCATGAAGCCGTCGATGGCATCGGCCGGGGTGGCAAAGCTGGCGATGCCGCGGGCCGCAAAAATGGTGCGGGCGCCGCGGCTGGCTTCGTCGCCGAGCCAGCTGGCCAGTACGGGCTTGGGCGGTTTGCCCGCCGTGTTGCGACGGTCCAGCTCAGCTACCACCTCCTCGGCCACGGCCGTGCTGGAGGTGAGCGCCGTCGGGCAGTTGATGACCAGCACGGCGTCGGAGGCGGCGTCCTCCAGCAACACATCGAGCGCACGCGTGTAGCGGGCGGGGCCGGCATCGCCGACGATGTCGACGGGATTGCCATGCGACCAGGTCGCCGGCAGGGTCCCGTCGAGAGCCGCCATTGCAGGGTCGGACAAGGTGGCGAGGCGGCCGTCGAGCTCGGCGAGGCGGTCCGCCGCCAGCACGCCCGCGCCGCCGCCGTTGGTGAGGACCGCGAGGCGCTCGCCGGTCAGACGCGGATGCCGCGCCAGGATCTCGGCGGCGCTGAAAAGGTCGTGCAGCTCGGGTACGCGCAGCAGCCCTGTGCGCCGGAACGCGGCTTCGTAGGCTGCATCGGCGCCGGCCAGCGCGCCGGTATGCGACAGGGCGGCCCTGGCCCCCGTCGCCTCCCGGCCGGCCTTGACGACGATCACGGCCTTGCTGCGCGCTGCCCGGCGTGCCGCCGAGAGAAACTTCCGCGCATGCGTCACCGCTTCCATGTAGAGCAGGATGGCGTGGCTCTTCGGATCGCCGGCGAGATAGTCGAGAAGGTCGCCGAAGTCGACGTCGTCCATGTCGCCGAGCGAGACGACGTGCGAGAAGCCGATGCGGTGCCCTCGTGCCCAGTCGATGATGGCCGTGATGAGGGCGCCCGATTGCGACAGAAACGCAAGGTCTCCCGCAAGCGGCGCCTCGTGCGAGAAGCTGGCGTTGAGGCCCAGCCCCGGCACCATCAACCCGAGGCAATTCGGGCCCTGGATGCGCAGGCAATAGGGGCGGGAAGCTTCGAGCATTGTGCGCTTGAGCTCGTCGCGGACGCCCGCCGTGATCACGACGGCCGCACGCGTCCCCCTGTTGCCGAGCTCGCCGATGATGCCGGGGATGGTTTGAGGGGGCGTTGCTACGACGGCGAGCTGTGGTGCGCCGGGCAGGGCGGCAATGGAGGGATGGCAGGGATGACCCTCGATGTCCCGGTACTTGGGATTGATGAGCCAGACCGGTCCGGGGAAGCCGCCGCGCAGGAGGTTGCGCGCGGTGATGAGACCGACGCTGCCCTGCTTCCGGCTGGCGCCGATCAGGGCTACCGACTTCGGTGCCAGCAGCTGGCCGAGATTGCGGATCGTCATGGCGACAGAACCTCCGGGGTCCGCGCGAGAGCCTTTCGCGCCTTCGCAAGCGTGTTTGCGGCATTGCCACCCGCGTCGATCGCGACCCAGTTGGTCGTCAGAGGACCGGTGTCACCTGCAAGCTGTTGACGCACCACATCGGGTGTGGCGTCTGAAGCGTCGCCGATGCGGGCTCCGACCCGATCGAGGAGCTTGCGGGGCGGCGCCTCGAGCCAGAGACCCCGGAAAGCAATGCCAAACTCACCTGCCACGGCTTCGATCTCGGCCCTTTCCTCCGGCCTGGCGAACACCGCGTCGACAACCACGGCATGCCCGGCTGCCAGCACCTCGTGCGCCTTCTTGCGCAGGGTCGCATAGACCTTGCTATTGGCCTCGTCCGTGTAGGCGCCAGGCCCGAGCCGCTTGGTCTCCTCCACGACGTTGAGGCCCTTGCGCTCCAAATCGCTCCGCAAGTGGACGGCCCCGGGGG
>JAFMSC010000494.1 GCA_017353825.1 Hyphomicrobiaceae bacterium
GCGGACGCCCAGGCCGTCGAGACGAGCTCGGATATGGTGAGCCCAGAGGCGAGGAGCTTGGCCTTCAGCGCGGCAATGTCTTCCTTGCCGATTGGCTTATGGTTGACCGCTGGCACGGGGTCCTGCCAGATCAGCTCCTCTGCCGGGACCTCGGGGCCAAGATAGCGCGCGCGAGGGCCCATATCGCGGTGGGTGAGCTTGAACCAGGCGCGGGCGAAGGCATCGGCGAACTGATCGGGGTTCTCGTAGAAGCGGCGCGCGATCTTCTCATAGGCGGGGTCGAGCCGCAGCGACAGATCCGTCGTCAGCATGGAGGGTGCGCGACGCTTGGAGGAATCGTGCGGGTCCGGCACCGTGTTGGCGCCGGTGCCGTTCTTCGGTGTCCACTGGTGCGCGCCGGCCGGGCTCTTGGTCAGCTCCCATTCGTAGCCGAACAGGTTCTTAAAGTAGTTGTTGCTCCACTCGGTTGGCGTTTGGGTCCAGATCACTTCCAGGCCGCTGGTGATGGCGTCACCGGCTTTGCCCGTGCGGTAGGTACTCGTCCAGCCGAGGCCCTGCTCCTCGATGCCGGCGGCCTCCGGGTCTGGCCCTACATGGCTTGCCGGGCCGGCGCCGTGGGTCTTGCCGAAGGTGTGGCCGCCGGCGATCAGCGCCACCGTCTCCTCGTCGTTCATCGCCATGCGGCGGAACGTCTCGCGGATATCCCTGGCGGCTGCGATCGGGTCCGGGTTGCCGTTCGGGCCTTCTGGATTGACGTAGATCAGGCCCATCTGAACGGCAGCAAGCGGATTTTCCAACTCCCGGTCACCGCGGTAGCGCTCATCGTCGAGCCACTTGCTCTCCGGGCCCCAGTAGACCTGCTCCTCAGGCTCCCACACGTCGGCACGGCCGCCACCGAAGCCGAACGTCTTGAACCCCATGGACTCCAGGGCGACGTTGCCCGTGAGGATCAGCAGGTCGGCCCAGGAGACCTTGTTGCCGTACTTGCGCTTGATGGGCCACAACAGCCGACGCGCCTTGTCGAGGTTGACGTTATCAGGCCAGCTGTTGAGCGGAGCGAAGCGCTGCTGGCCGGTGCCCGCGCCGCCGCGGCCGTCGCCGATGCGGTAGGTGCCGGCGGCATGCCAGGCCATGCGGATGAAGAGCGGCCCGTAGTGGCCGAAGTCGGCCGGCCACCACTCCTGGGAATCGGTCATCAAGGCGCGGAGGTCCTTCTTCAACGCCTGATAGTCGAGCTTCTTGAACTCTTGGGGGTAGTTGAAGCCCTTGCCCATGGGATCGGACAGGGAGGAGTTCTGGTGCAGGATCTTCAGGTTCAGCTGGTTCGGCCACCAGTCCCGGTTCGCCGTCCCGCCCGCTTTCGTGGTTGCGTGGAAGGGGCATTTGCTACCGCCGCCGTCAGCCATGTCGGTCTCCCTTATCCAGTCTCGATGCACGGCACCCGATGGGGTTCTCTATCCAACCCTCTCCATCAGGTAAAATTGACTAAAATGATTGCTGCGATAAGTTGGCCTGATGATTCAGATCACCCTCAGGCAGCTGCGCTATTTCGATGCCTTGGCGCGGCACAGCCATTTCGGCCGCGCGGCGGGGGCGTGTGCGATCTCGCAGCCGGCCCTGTCGATGCAGATCAAGGAGCTGGAGGACGCGCTCGGCGCCATGCTGATCGAGCGCGGAGCCCGCCACATCCGCCTGACCAAAATCGGCGAGGAAACCGCGCTGCGCGTGCGCGACATTCTCCGCGCGGTAGACGAACTGGGCGACTTCGCGCGAGCCTCGCGCGGCCGGTTCGCCGGCCGACTACGGCTCGGCATGATCCCGACGATCGCGCCCTACCTGCTGCCGGCGGTGATGCGGGACGTCACCTCGCTCCACCCTGAGCTCGACATCCACGTGCGCGAGGCGCTTACCTCGAAGCTGATCCAGGAGCTGGCGGAGGGCCGGCTCGATGCCGCCATCGTCGCCCTGCCCGTGTCCGAGCCGACGCTGACCGAGGTTGCGCTGTTTGCCGAGAATTTCCTGCTGGTGCGGCCTGGCGGGGACGAGGGCTGCCCGGTGCCCGATGCCGAGTCGCTGCGCGAGATGCGCCTCTTGCTGTTGGAGGAGGGTCACTGCTTCCGTGATCAGGCCCTGTCGTTCTGCAACATGAACTCGCCCCTGCCGCGCGAGGTGCTGGACGCCAGCTCCCTCTCCACGCTCGTGCAGATGGTCAGCGCCGGCATGGGCGTCACTCTGGTTCCGGAGATGGCGGTGGCCGTGGAGACACGCCGGGCTCCGGTGTCGGTCGCCCGCTTCAAGGAGCCCCAGCCCTCGCGCACCATCGGCATGATCTGGCGCAAGACCAGCCCCCTGGTGGGGCAGCTGCTGGAGCTTTCTGAAGTGGTTTGTGGTTCGGCCGAGGCGCTCTTCGAGCGGCAGGAAACGGGATCGCTATCGCGCCGTGCCCGGGCCTGAACGGCAATATCCCCAGAAGGGATGCTCTCGGTTGTCATCATCCCCAGAAAGGATGCTCTCGGTTGTCATCGAGCTCACGCGCCAGTCACCACACGACGGTCGAGGTCGACACCCTCCTTGCCGGTTGCGCGCCCACAGCGATCAGCCAACGTTGGGTGCAGCCCCGCGCGGCTGCCGTCCTTGTCGGCAAGAATGCGGGGCTGCTAGGCATACTGGCCAAGCTGGCGGACCGCTCCTGTCCGCATTCCCCAAGCGCTGCTCAAGTCCAGATCTTGGCCAGGTCTTGGTCCCGCCCGTGGTCTGGAAAGAGCCGCCATGAACTTCGCCTCGCCGCTTCCGATCGATGCCGTCCTGGGCGAGCTCAAGGCGGTGCTCACCCAGCGCACCACGGCTGTCCTTGTTGCGCCGCCCGGTGCCGGCAAGACGACGCGCGTGCCGCTCGCCTTGATCGAGGAGGGTTGGCTCAAGGGCCGGAAAATCCTTGTACTTGAGCCGCGCCGCATCGCCGCCCGCGCCGCGGCCGAGCGCATGGCGCACACCTTGT
>JAFMSC010000495.1 GCA_017353825.1 Hyphomicrobiaceae bacterium
TATCGCGTGCCGGTGGATAGGGCGTTCGAAGAGTAGCCTCATACCCTCCGGCGCGGACCGGGCCCGACACCCGTGAAATCCTCCGCGCACAACTCGATGGGCGTGCCGTGCGGGGTGCGGTGGGCAGCGGCGTCCCAGGCGCTGCGGTAGCGGGCAAGCGCGTCCGGCGCGGCGATCCGCTTGGCGGCAAGCAGGTCCTCGAGCGCGGCGAGCCAGTGCGCATAGTAGGTCTCGCCGCTATCCGGGTCGCCTGCGGCCTGCGCGGCCTTGATCCGGTCGGCGAGCGCGGCGGCCCACTCGGGCCAAGTAAACAGGCCCTTCTCGTGAAGGAGGAGAACCATGGCGAAAGCCTGCGCCTGCCACGGCGCGCCGAACACGGGAGCCTCGCCCTCGGTGGGGAGGCCTGGCAACCGGGGCGGCGCGGGGCGCGGTGTCATGCCCGCTCCAGATAGCTCTCCCAGGCGTCGATCGACACGGAACCGGTCGGGTCGGCCGCCTCGCCCCACAGCTCCCGGGCCGTGAAGCGCACGGTGTAGAGCCACTGTGGGCTCTCGCCACGGCCCGCGGCGTTGGCGTCAGGGAACACGTGGGCGCCGTGGACGTGGGTGATGTTTCCTACGTGCCCGCGCACATAGCGCGGAAGCCTGGTGTGGCCGTCGGGATGGATGTTTCGCGCACGGACCCGCTGGCCTGACTGGAAGCGCTGCGGCGCCGTTGCCGGCCGGCCGCTGGGGCCACCCTTGAGCAGCGTCAAGGAGACGTTCTCCGGGGCGAGGACGCGCGGCACGGGCTTGGGAGCGTGGAGGGACTTGCCGGCCGCGATCTCGTCGGGCGTGACCAGGCCCCGCTCGGCCATCAGCTTCTCGAGCCCAGCAAGCCAGATCTCATAGTACGACTTGGCGAGGTACTGGGCCGGATTGAGGCTCTCGCGCGCCGCCCGGCTCTGGTCGATGGTCCAGCCGGCGGGGGCGGCCATGGCGAGCGTCAGTGCAAAAACACGCTTTTCCCACTCGGCGTGGAACACGGGCTCGTCCTTTTCGGGCACGACGGCCCCGAACCCCATCATGCCGCCCATGTCGTGCGCGCCGTTCATGCGACCTGTTGTGACGTCTGCTCGCGAGGCGGCTCCTCTTGCGGCTGGCTCGCCAGCCCCGTCCCGATCATGCAGTCGCGGGTGACGAGCCTAGCGAGCCGCTCCTCGCTCCAGCCCTCCGTGCTGGCAGGCCGCTCAGGCAGCACCAGATAGCGGATTTCGGAGGTCGAGTCCCAGACACGTATCTGCTTGCCGGCCGGCAGCGTCACGCCGAAATCGGCGAGCACGCCGCGCGGATCCATGACCGCGCGCGAACGGTAGGGCGCCGACTTGTACCACACCGGCGGTAGCCCCAGGACAGACCACGGATAACAGGAGCACAGCGTGCAGACGACGAGGTTGTGCACCTCCTCGGTGTTCTCGACCACCACCATGTGTTCGCCCTGCCGCCCCATGAAGCCCAGCTCGGCGATGGCCGCGGTGGCGTCCCTGAGTAGGCGCCCCTTGTAGGCGGCATCGCTCCAGGCCCTGGCGACGACCTTGGCGCCGTTGTGCGGGCCGACCTTGGTCTCGTAGGTCTCGATCAGCAGGTCGAGCGCCTTCGGGTCCACATACCCCTTCTCGACCAGGATCGACTCGAGCGCGCGGACGCGGAGGTCCATCTCCGACAGATGCGACCCGTGCTCGTGATCGTCCTCGTGCCCATGCTTGTGGTCGTCCCGCCCGTGATCGTCGTGCCCGTGATCGTCGTGCCCGTGATCGTCGTGCCCGTGATCGTCGTGCATGTGGTCGTCGTGCATGCGATTCGTCATCCAGCCATGGCCGCGTTGGCTAAGGCCAGCGCGGCGAGTACCCCAAGCCCGGCGCCGGCGATCCGCGCGGCCCCCTGCTCGCTAACATAGTCCCGCGCAACGATCGCGCGCAACGCAGCGCCGCTCGCCACGGCGAGGACCCGCTGAATGATGCCAAAGCCAATGACGTAGAGGACAAGCGGTCCCCGGCTCGCACCGACAATGCTCTCGCCGTAGGCATAGCCGTGAAGTCCGCCGGCCAGGACGAACAGAGCGGCAAGCAGGCCGATCGGCGCCTTCGCACGCGTCCCACCACGGCGGCAGCCGCCGCGACGGTGAGTGCAAGCAACGGCTGCACCCAGGGGACGTTAGAGCCCGGCACGTCAACGAAGCAGCCGAGCACGGTCCCCGCAGCGAACAGGAGGGGCAACAGCGCCATCCGCCCGGCCAAGTGCGATATGCGCCCGACGCCCAACACGAAGGCGAAATGGTCGACACCAATGACGGGGTGTCCGAGACCGGAGAGCAGCCCCTGCCAGCTGGTGTTCGGCAATTGTCCGCCCATGAGATGGTGCGCGAACGCCGACGACACGCATAAGCCTGTGATGGCCGCCGTCACCCCAACGATCTTGAACCAGCGTGCCATCGCGTCCTTCCGATCCTGCACGTGGTCCCTGCCGGCATGGGTAAGGCACCCGAGCCGACCGGCAATACCAAGCGCCAAGGCATCCGCATGGATCAGGCCCGCTCGGCGTAGCGCTTCGGCTCGATCCGCGCTTGCGCAGCCGTGTCAGACCCGGGGCATCGCACGCCGGCCATGAACAGGGGCAGCGTGACGACGGCGCGGGTGCCGCCGCCAGGCGCCTCCTGCAGCGTGAGAAGGCCGCCGTGGGTCTCCGCGACATTGCGGGCGATGGCGAGGCCCAGGCCGGCGCCGCCGGTTGCGCGGCTGCGCGACTGCTCCAGGCGCACGAACGGCTCGAACACCATTTCGCGCTCCGCCAGGCTGATGCCCGGCCCCTTGTCGTCGATCAGCACAATCAGCTGGTCGCCCTCAACGTCGGCGCTGATGCGCGCCTCGCGGCCGTAGGCCAGGGCATTGTCGATGACGTTGGCGAACAGGCGCCGCAAGGCGAGCGCGTCGCCGACGATCTGGGCGCCCCGGGCTGCCGG
>JAFMSC010000496.1 GCA_017353825.1 Hyphomicrobiaceae bacterium
TCCAGTCCTTGCGTTCAGTCAGCGCGCGGGCTCGCCCCCTGGCCCTGCCGTTCCGCAACAGGCCAGGGCGGACAATGGTCCAGTCGAGGCTGCTTGCCCGGATCATCTGCTCTTGCACGTCCTTGTCGTCGTAGATGCGCTTGAGCACCAGCGGGAAGGCGATCGCGTTGTAGAGGGGTCCGCCGTGGCCACGGCTGTCGCCTGCGCCAAGGCCGGTGACCGCCAGCAGCCGCTCGATCCTCTGTTCGCGCATGGCATCGATGAGGATGCGGGTGGCGCTGGAAAAGAGACGTGTGCCCCACAGCGTCGTCGCCAGATCCTTGGGGGCCCCCAGCGTCTGCAGCACCGCCTCGGTGCCCGCCAGCGCCGCCGACACCGCCGCCCGGTCGAGGGCGTCTGCGGCAATCTTCTGCAGCTCTGCATGGTGAATGTCGATGGCCGCCGCCCGACGAGCAAACGCACGCACCCGGTGTCCCTCGGCCAGAGCGCGCTTCACGGCCTCCAGTCCAATGCCTTCGCTGGCACCGATGACGAGCACAACCGCCATGCCGGCACACTAATCCTGAACGCAGCAAAACTCGAGCGTGCCATCCAGAGCCGGCCCGCATCTCCACCTTGCGGTAAACGGTAGTCGGTCACCGAGATCGGCCGGCATAAGGGGGCGAGCCCCGCCGCCCTAGAGGGCTAGCGCCTGCCTGATCTTCTCGGCGTTGGCAGCCAGCACCTCCGGCCTCTCCATGGATGCGCCGGCGGGACCCAGCGGTTGACCCTCCCAGCGCGGCATAATGTGGAAGTGCAGATGGAACACCACCTGCCCGCCCGCGGCCTCGTTGGACTGCAGCACCGTCATCCCGTCGGCGGCGAAGGCCTTCATCGCCGCCACGCCAACCTTCTGCACAGTCCCGATACAGGCGGCCAGCTGCACCTGGCTGGCATCGAAGATATTGCGCACGGCCACCCTGGGGATCACAAGGGTGTGACCTTGGCACCGTGGCATTATATCCATGAAAGCAACGGTGTCGGCGTCCTCGTAGACCTTGTGCGCAGACATCTCGCCGCGCAGGATCTTGGCAAACACGTTGTTGCTATCGTACGCCATTCGCTGTCCTCTACACGCCGTTGGCGTGTTAATGGTTTGATAACAGTAGCGTCAAGTTGGCAACAGCCCTGACCCTACGGCAATGGCATTATGCGATTCTGGTGACGCCTCGGCAAAACTGCAGAGTGCCAACAATGAACAACATGAAGGACAGCGCCACCTGGGAGGATCTCGTTGGGGGCGCCCGCCAGCGGACAAGGCGCCGCCTGGAGCGCTTCGATACGCTGGTGGCGGCGGTCCTGCTTTTGCTGCTGATTTTCGGCTGGGCGGTGAGTCTGGCTCCGATGGCGCGGTGGCCTGGTGCCCATATCTTGAGCGCCGGACGCCAGCCTCACGCCTGATCCCGCGTCGTTGCCTTGCGATACGGCCCCTGCTCGGCCAGCAGCTCGCAGGCCGCGTCCACGTTCTGACGCTCACGCTCGAGAAAGCGCGCGACTGCGCGGGCCAGCGCCGGGTCCACGATATGGTGCACCGAGTAGGTCTTGGTGGGCAGGTAGCCGCGTGCCAGCTTGTGCTCGCCCTGGGCCCCCGCCTCCACGCGCGCGAGCTTGTGGTGGATAGCGTAGTCGATGGCCTGGTAATAGCACATCTCGAAGTGCAGGAACGGCTGCTGCTCGACGGCGCCCCAGTAACGGCCGAACAGGCAGTCGCCGCCGATCATGTGGAACGAGCCCCCGATCGCTCGCGCCCCGCGCTTGGCTAACATCAGAAGGCAGCAGTCGCCGACCGAGCTAGCGGAGAGCAGAGAGAAGAACTTGCGGTTGAGATACGGCCGGCCCCACTTGCGCGAGCCGGTTTCCATATAGAACGTGAAGAACGTGTCCCAGTGCGCCTCGGTGATCTCGCGCCCGCGCAGCCACGTTACCGTGAGGCCGCCGGCGAGGGCCTGTGCACGTTCCTTGCGCGTGTCCTTGCGCTTGCGCGAGGCGAGCGTCGCCAGGTAGTCGTCGAACGTACCGTAGCCAGCGTTGCTCCAGTGGAACTGCTGGTTCGTGCGCTGCATGAGCCCGTGCGCGCCGAGCCTGTTCCACTCGCCCTCGGTCAGGAACGTGATGTGCACCCCCGACAGACCACGGCGTTCGGCGATGTCCACGGCGGCCGCGGCGAGGGCCGCCTCGTACTGCGCGCTGGCCGGACCTGGGCAAACCAGCAACCGTGGGCCGGGCACCGGCGTGAACGGCACCGCGATCTGCATCTTGGGATAATAGCGCCCGCCCGCCTGCATGTAGGCGTCGGCCCAGCCATAGTCGAAGACGTATTCGCCCTGGCTGTGCGATTTGAAGTAGCAGGGCGCGCAGGCGAGGATATCGCCGCTCTGGGCCTTCAGTACCAGGTGGCGCGGCGTCCAGCCCGTGCGACCGCCGACCGTGCCGGCATCCTCGAGCGCCTTGAGAAAGCCGTGCGCCACGAACGGGTTGAATGTGGCCGGGCGCGGATTGGCGCACGCATCCCACGCCGCGGCTGGCACGTCGGCGACGCGCGCCACCACCTCGACCTTGGCGCGCACCGTGCCGCCTGTTTGACTACCGCTCAAGACGCTCGCACCCCGCGACTGCCTGCGCTTTGACCCAAGAGGACCACAACACCTGTGCCGCAGCAACGCCTTACACAAAAAGCAGGCCGGCGCAAAAAGCAGAGGGCGATGTCAGGCCTCGTAGCCTTCGAAGATGGGTGCGTCGGCCCAGCGGGCGGCGCGCACGCGCTGCCGAGGCGTGCGGATGGTCCAGGTGAACAGCGGCAGGTCCTGGGCGCGGCGCGACATCCAGGTGCGCGCCACCGCTACCAGCGTGATCTGCACGGCGTAGAACGCGATCCCCTCTGGCGCCGAGGCAAACAGGCGCGAGGCCGCCGGGCTCTCGCGCCGGCGGTTGCGCGCAGCCCACAGGCC
>JAFMSC010000497.1 GCA_017353825.1 Hyphomicrobiaceae bacterium
GCCGGCCCGCCCCAGGATGTCGCCGCCGGCGCCGGCACTGCCTCCGGCACCGCCGCCACCCCCGCCCTGCCAGGACCTGTAGCGCTTGATCGCGCTCTGGATGCCGAGGTTCTTCCACAGATGAACATCGGCACCGTTGCGGGTCATGATGATGTACTGCTGGGTGACCGTCAGCAGGTTGTTCCAAGCCCAGTAGAGCACCAGGCCCGACGCGAAGTTCGCGAGCAGGAAGGTGAACATCACGGGCATCCAGTTGAAGATCTTCTGCTGCATCGGATCGGCCTGCTGCGGGTTCAACTGCATCTGCACCCACATGGTGATGCCCATGATGATGGGCCAGACGCCGAGATGCGGGAGGAAGGCGGGCGAGGCGAAGGGCAATAACCCGAACAGGTTGAAGATCGACGTGGGATCGGGCGCCGAAAGGTCCTGGATCCAGCCGAAGAACGGCGTCTGGCGCATGTCGATGGTGACATAGAGCACTTTGTAGAGCGCAAAGAACACCGGTACCTGCAGCAGCATCGGCAGGCAGCCCGCCATCGAGTTCATCGGGCTGATGTTTTTCTCCTTGTAGAGCGCCATCAGCTCTTGCTGCATCTTGACGCGGTCGTCCTTGTGGCGCTCACGCAGCTTTTCCATCTCGGGCTGCAGGAGCTTCATCTTGGCCATGGCTTCGTAGCTCTTGTTGGCCAAGGGGAAGAACAGCGCCTTCACGAGCACCGTTGTGGCGAGGATCGCGAGCCCGTAGTTGCCGAAGAGGTGGCCCAGCCAGTGCAGCAGGATGTAGAGCGGCTGGGTGAGGAACCACAGACGGCCCCAGTCGACCAGCATGTCGAACTGCCTCGCCCCGAGCGTCTTGTTGTAGGCGTCGATCAGGCTCACGTTCTTGGCGCCAGCAAAGAGGTGGGAGCTGAAGGTCGCCTTGTCTCCGGCGGCGATTTCCAAGGGACCTGCCGAGGCATCGGCCTGGAACGTGTCCTTGGCCCCGGACGTGCCCTTGGTACCGGTGAAGCGGGCCTGGGTAGGCGCCTTCACGTCGGGCACCAGCGCGGCGGCCCAGTACTTGTCGGTGAAGCCCAGCCAGCCGCCCGTCTGCTTGAAGGTCTGGGTGCCGTTGTCCTTGAGCACGTCGGCGTAGCTGACCTCCTTCAGCCCGCTGTCGCCGACGGCGCCGATGAAGCCCTCGTGCAGGACCATCCACACGCCCTCGAGCTTGGGCATGCCGTGACGGGAGATTAGGGCGAAGGGGTAGAGCGAGACGGGGCCGCCAGTCTTGTTCGTCACCTCGTCGGAGACGGTGAACAGGTAGTCGGGGTCCACCGAGATGGTGCGCCGGAACAAGAGCCCCTTGCCATTGTCCCATGCCAGGGTCACCGGGCCGTCAGGTGTCAGCGGCCCGCCCTTCTCGACACGCCACAGGGTATTGCGGTCGGGCATTGGCTGGCCAACGCCTTTGCCCGCGCTCCAGCCGAATTCAGCATAGTAGGGATTGGGTGCCCCGGAAGGCGAGAACAGCTCGACGTTGGGGCTCTTGGGATCGACGCTCTCGCGGTACTTGGCGAGCACGAGATCGTCGATGCGCCCGCCCTTAAGCGAGATGGACCCTTTGAGGCTCGGCGTATCGATGCCCACGCGGGGGCTGGCATCGATCGCCGCCTGCCGGGTCGTTACGATATTCGCCTGATCGGCGGGCGCGGCGAGGCCGGGCTCGGACAGCCGGTCTGTCTTGGGTAGGCCCTCGGGGACGCCCTCGGGGACGCCCTGGGGCAGGCCCTGGGACGCGCTGGGAGTTGGGTGTTCCTTGGCCTTGGCCGCGGTCTGCTCCTGGCGGATGCGGGTCTGGCGCTCGTGCTCGCGCGGCCCGACGTAGAAAAACTGCCACGCGAACAACACCGCCATCGACAGGGCGATGGCGATGAGGAGGTTCTTCTGGTTGTCCTGGTCTTGTTGCATGGCCTTCCTGAGCCTGGCGTCGGCCGATCTTAAGCGAGAAACCCCTTTGCTGCGGTACCGGGGACATCAGCCCTCCCCCCGCCGCCGGCCCCCGCTGGCCCCAAGTGCACGCATGTGCACCCGTTTTAGGGCATCCACAAGGTCTGACACCAGTGCGGAAAACTGGGCATCAAGCGCGGGGCGGCGGGCTACTATTACGTAGTCAAAGTCGCGCCGCACATGATCCGGCAAGATGCCGCGGATGGCCGCCTTGAGCCGCCGCCTGATGCGGTTGCGCTCCACGGCCCCGCCCACCTGCTTGCTCACGGTGAAGCCGAACCGGGCTTGATCCCCCGCGCCGGGATCGCTGCGCGGCTTGCCCTCCAGCACGAACGCGGGCGTCGCCCAGCGGACGCCCGAGCGCACGCGCAGGAACTCGGGCCGCCGCTTGAGAGTCGTGAGCCGTGCCGGGCGCCGGATCCGGGGCCGCTCGCCGGCGGCAGACTTGGCCGGTGTAGCCGGAGTGTCGGCCATTGGTAATCGGCCTTGGTAATCGGCCCTGGTAATCGGCCATGTAATCGGCCATGGGTATCGCCAAGGCTGTCGGCCAAGGGTGTCGACCATGCGCCAAGGGAGCGCCCGACTCACGCCGACAGCCGCTTGCGGCCCTTGGCGCGGCGACGCGCCAGCACGCGGCGGCCTCCGGCGGTCTCCATGCGCTTGCGAAACCCGTGGCGCCGCTTGCGAACGAGCCGGCTCGGCTGATAGGTGCGCTTCACATTGCTCTCCCGTATCGAGGCCCCGACGTTTATGCTGAGGTGTGCTAGGGAGCCGCCCGCACGATAGGGGCAGGCAGCGCGATGGTACGGTGATGCCGCGGAACCCGCCGAAATTGCAGCGGCTTATATGGCGCTCACCGGGCTCTCGTCAATCTGCCGTTCGACCAGGACCGGGCGTGGGGCCAGTGGTAGGACCAGTCAGGGGTTCAGTCAGGGGCTCCGTTAGGGGCTCCGTTAGGGGCTCCGTTAGGGGCTCCGTCAGAGGCTCCGTTAG
>JAFMSC010000015.1 GCA_017353825.1 Hyphomicrobiaceae bacterium
GCGCCCGGCTTCGTCTTCTCGGTGGGCCTGCCGCCGGCGATGGCGGCGGCCGCGCTCGCGTCGCTTCGCGTGATGCGGCAAGCGCCCGAGCGGGTGGGTCGTCTGCAGTCGAAAGCTTCCTTGTTTCTCGACGAGGCGCGCGCGGCGGGCTTGGACACGGGCAACAGCGACGGCGGAGCAATCGTTCCAATCATGGTTGGCTCGCTGCAGCGTGCCGCCAGACTGACGCAACATCTTTTCACAAGCGGCATCAATGCATCGCCCATCATCTTCCCGGGCGTGCCGATCAACGCAGCGCGGTTGCGATTTTTCCTGACCTCAGAACATACCGCCGAACAGATTCGAACGACGGTGCGCGTTGTGCGAAACGCCCTTTGATCGCCATTGAGGATGGCTCGGGGCACATCGTCCGACGCGCCGCCAGCGCTGCGCGCACTGGTTAGAGTTAGAGGCCGGCTCTGGGGCGATTCTTGGTGCGATTTCTGGGACGATTTCTGGGGACGATTTGTGGGACGATTGAAGGGGCGGTCCGCAAGCCGCCACTTTTGCCACACGAGCCCCGGTCGGCGAACGTCAAGGTCCTCGGGCTTGGCGGCTGACCGTGCAGGGGATGCGTGCCCTGGGGTTGATGGCGGGACCTGCGTGGTTTACCCGCCCGTTACGCTCATGTGGCGCGCCACCGCAGGCCGGCGAGTGCGGCGGTCGATGACGAAGTCGTGGCCCTTGGGTTTGCGCGAGATGGCCTCGTCGATGGCGCGCATGAGCAGGGCATCGTCGGTGCTGGTGCGTAACGGTGCGCGCAGATCGGCCGCGTCGTTCTGGCCGAGGCACATGTAGAGCGTGCCGGTGCAAGTGAGGCGCACGCGGTTGCAGCTCTCGCAGAAATTGTGCGTCATCGGCGTGATGAAGCCGAGCCGCCCGCTTGTCTCGGCAATGCGCACGTAGCGCGCGGGGCCACCGGTGTGAAACGGAATATCCTCGAGCGTCCAGCGGTCCATCAGACGCGCGCGCACGATCGACAGCGGCAAGTATTGGTCGGTGCGGTCGCCGTCGATGTCGCCCATGGGCATGGTCTCGATCAACGTCAGGTCGAAGCCGCGGCCGTGGGCGAAGCGAATCAGGTCATCGAACTCGTCTTCGTTCATGCCCTTCAGCGCCACGGCGTTGAGCTTGACGGCGAGGCCGGCCTTCTCGGCTGCGTCGATGCCCGCCAGGACGTCGGCGAGGTCGCCCCAGCGGGTGATAGCGCGGAAACGGTCGGGTTTGAGCGTGTCGAGCGAAATGTTCACGCGACGCACTCCGGCCGCCTTGAGGTCGGCCGCGAACCTAGTGAGTTGGCTGGCATTGGTGGTGAGCGTCAGCTCGTCGAGGGCACGGGTGTCAAGATGCCGCGACAAGGCCCGGAACAGCCACAGGATGTTCTTGCGCACCAATGGCTCCCCGCCGGTGATCCTGAGCTTGCGCACGCCGCGGGCCACGAACGCCGAGCAGACCCGGTCCAGCTCCTCCAGGGTCAGCAGATCCTTCCTAGGCAGGAAGGTCATGTGCTCCGACATGCAGTAGGTACAGCGGAAATCGCAGCGGTCCGTGACGGACACCCTAAGGTAGCTTACGTGCCGGCCAAACGGGTCGACCAGCTCCCGCGCCGGCCCCAACTTGCTCGCGTGCTCGCTCATTGTCTCGTCCCGCGGGGTTTACCTCCCCAGCCGTAGTTGGGCGCTTCGCAGGCGCAACGACAACCGCCAAAACGCTACTCGCTTCCCGCGTCGGCCCTCTTCATCATGCCATGGGCCGGGCGTAATCTCCAGAGCCGCCCCTGGCACGGCACGGCTTGGCCGTCGCGGGCCGATTTGCAGCCGATTTGCAGGCACGCAAGACGCCCGCAATTCAATACCGCGTTCAATACTGGGGGTCGAGTGGGCAAGCCAAGCCTGATCGAGAACAAGATGAGTGGGCAAGCCAAGCCTGATCGAGAAGAAGAAGAGAGAAGGAGAGCAAGCCATGAACGAGGACAAGTTCAACCTGTCGCTGCGCAAGTTCCTCAAGCAGGTAGGGGTTACGTCGCAGCGCGAGATCGAGCGCCTGGTGCGCGAGCGCAAACTCCAAACGGGGACGCTCAAGGTGAAGGTGGTGGTGACGGCCGGCGGCACAGATCTTTCGCACGTGGTCGAAGGCAACATCGACCTCGGCTGACCGCCACGACTGTCGCGACCGCGGCTAAGCCGCTGCCCACACGGGTGCCGACCGTGGCCGGCGCGGACAAACAAAAAGGCCCATGGCGACCACGGGCCCTTTTTGCGCTCGCGTTCTCCAGCGAGGCTTACGCGCGGTCAAATCGGTCTGGATGCGGGGTATTTCTTCTGCAGTTCGCCAAATCTCTCTAATGCATTCGAGAGGCGTCTTCGTTCTTCGTTTTCGAAAGCACGGCCACGTAGTTGTGGGCAGCGGGGTGAAGCCGTCCAGTCCGATCAGGGTAGCCCAGACCAGCGGCGCCACGTAGAGCACGCTCAGATCGAGAGCGTAGCCGATGGCGGTGAGCGCGGTGCGCCACCATGATCAAGGCGACGCGGCGCGAGCTTAGCCAGGCGGGCCAGGGGAAGCGGATGCGGGGTGCCGGTGGTACCGATGGCAACGGTCTTGGTCATGGTCTCCACCTCGCCAAAACGTATGCGCCGAGCTTCGACGCTACAAACACCACCCATATTCCGATGCAGCCCCAGAACGCCGTCACCATAAAATACCAGGTCAATGCCACGAAGTGATCGGCCATAGCTTCGCGGCCAGTACGCCAGCTAACCGCGGCGGACAAAAAGCCTAGGACGGCGGCGAGCAACGCGCTGCGGGCAATCCAGTGCACGGCGCGGGAGAGGGTCATGTGTGTTACTTCCGCCCCTTGGGCTTTTCGGCCTTATCCATACCTTCCGACTTAAGCGCGATCGACACAAGCCGCCGTATCGCATCGGCCCTGCTGGGTCCATCAAGCTGCTGATCGCGCCATGGGTCGATGAACTTCCCCAGACTAGGCGTGTACCTCAGCAGCGTCTGCTCCGTCATTTTCTCATCTCTCGCCGTCATGCGCGGGTGATGGGAGGGGGAGGGCGGCTTCGGCCGCCTTTTCGTCTGGCCGAGCGCCGGCAGCAGCAGCGCGGCCCGACTGCACCCCCCACGGCCGGCGCCGGTGCCGGAACTAGTCCCGCTGCTGCACTGGTTCCGCGAGCTGGAATCCGCCGCTGCGGCCCACGGCGGCATCCTTGTCCGCTGCGCCGAAACCGCCCACGCGCTGCTGGCCGAACCGCGCGAGTGTGGCGTAGGGCACGGCGATCCGCACCACGGTAATGTGCTGGATTTTGGACTGCCGAGGCTGGCTGGCCATCGATCCCAAGGGCCTCCGAGGTGAACGCGGCTTCGACTACGCGAACATTTTCACCAACCCCGATCTCGCCGATCCGACCCGCCCGGTAGCAACCGACCCGCCCGGAAACAACCGAGCCAGCCCATTTCGTGCAGCGCCTCGATGTTGTAGTTGACGCGGCGAGGCTTGAGCGACAGTGCCTGCTGCCCTGGAGTCTTGCCTGCTGGTTTGTCGGCGGCGTGGTTCCTCAGCGACGGCAATTCAGCCGCGAGCCGCGATCGACCTGCGGGTAGCGGAGCTAGCGGCAGTGGAGCTAGACCGGTGGTCGTCCAATCGGCCAATGGACCGGCTTCTGGATTGCTAATCGGCCCAACAACACCAATCGTTGGCAGCCCCAAAAAACGAAGAAGGCGTTGATGTTCCAACGCCTTCTCAACATCCGCCAAGCCGCCTCAAACGGCCTGCTTAGCACTCATGATCCTCTCCCATCTGAGAATGGGCCGTCTCTTGTTTTCAGCGACGCTTGCTGCGGTGGGGGCTTGCGCAAGGCCACCGAGGGCTCCGCATATAGCGCCAAGGGGTCAGCGCGAACAGCGGCTCTCACGCGAGCGTGACGAACATTGATCGGACGTCCCGTTGGGTGTGATCGCGCGTGATCGGTCGCGCTCCGACGCGGTCAAGCCGACGCGATCGAGCCCAATTGGCGGATGACGAAATCGGCTATGCCGGCGGCATCGTCGAGCGCGAAAACCGGTCGGCCCTCTCCGTCGCAGGCGTGATCCGCGGCGATGGCGATGACGGTTGGGTCGGCCGGTGCCAGCGGCTGGCCACGTTCGCAGCCGCGACGGCGCGCCTCGATCTTGGGGATCGGCGCCCGCTTGTAGCCCTCGACGATGACGAGATCACAGGGATCGAGGCGGCCGATGATCTCGTCAAGCGTGGGCTCTGGGTCGGTACCCAGCTCGCACACCACCGCCCAGCGCGTGGCGGAGACAATCGCCACCTGGGCGGCGCCGGCGCGGCGATGCCGCGCGCTGTCGGTCTCGGCGTCGTCGATCTGGAAAGCGTGGTGGGCGTGCTTGACGGTGGCGACCTTGAACCCGCGGCGCGTCAGCTCCGCGACGAGCCGCGTCACCAGGGTGGTCTTGCCGGAGTTCTTCCAGCCGGCGACGCCAATAGCCGGGGGACGGCTGCGGGTCGGAGTTTTCGGGGGCGCCTCTGCCATGGGCGTCTTTCGCTGGTGTCAGATAGCGGTGCGGGCCAGAAGGGCGCGCAGGGAGTTGAGCTCCTGCGGGGTGTTGGTGTTGTAGAACGGGTCGAGGTGCTGCCCGCCGACCTTTACGAACGGGAAGGCGACCGGTACTGTGCCGTGTCGGTCGGTCCAATCTAGCACCTTACGCACGCCCGCGGCTAAGCGGGCTTCCAGGTCGTCGGCCAGCGCCACCGGCCAAAGCCCGATCACGGGATGCACCTCGCCGGCCGACTGGGCCAGGGCGATGGCGCCTGGACGCTGCTTCAGGGCCTCCAGGCAGCGGGCCACCAGGTCCACGGGCAAGAGCGGCGCATCGCCCGGCGCCGTGGCGATCCAGCCTGCCGCTGGTGCGTTGGCCTGCGACCAGCGCATGCCCGCCAGCACGCCGGCGAGCGGGCCGGCGAAGCCGGGCATGGTGTCGGCGACCACTGGCAAGCTGAAGGCGGCAAAGCGTGCCGGATCGCCGTTGGCGTTGATGGCCACGCGCCCGACCTGCGGCGCCAGCCGCGCAGTGACGTGAGCCAGCATCGGCTTGCCGGCGAGGTCGAGCAGCCCCTTGTCGCCGCCACCCATACGGCGCGACTGCCCGCCGGCGAGGATTACGCCGGTGACAGACTGATGAAGTGGTCGCTGCCCAGTCATTGGGGCATGGTAGCTCGTGGCGCAGCCCAGTCCAGTTCGGTCTGGGACCACATTCCGCAGGCGAACCGCTATGCAACCGGCGTCTGCCCGTCCAGCACGGCGCGCAGCATGTCGGTGTCGATATTGCCGCCGCTCAGGATGAGGCCGACGCGCTTGCCGCGCATGCGCTGGCGCTCCTGCATGAGGGCGGCCAGGGCGGCAGCGCCGGCGCCCTCGGCGACATTGTGGGTGGTGGCCCAGAGGACGCGGATTGCCTCGGCGATTTCGTCCTCGCCGACGCGCACGATGCGCTGGGCGCCCTTGCTAATGAGCGCGACCGCGTCGGGGTGCGGCTCGCGGCACGCCATGCCGTCGGCGAAGGTGCGTGCCGAGTTGGTGGGGATGGGGCGGCCGGCCTCCACCGACACGGCGACCGCCGGTGCGGTGGCGGCAACAACGCCGACAACCTCGGTGAGGAGCCCCAGGAGCTCGCGCACCGCGATCAACCCGCAGATGCCTGAACCCATGCCGATCGGCACGTAGACGGCATCGAGGGTGGCCACGGCCCGGAACAGCTCCAGCGCGTAGGTGGCGACGCCCCGCACCAACAGCGGGTGAAAGGACGGCAGGTAGTGCAGCCGCCGCTCCTCGGCCAGCTCCATGGCACGTACCCTGGCCTCGTCGAAATCGCGGCCGTACACGATGAGCTCGGCGCCGAATTCCGCCATGGCGGCGTTCTTCTCGGCGCTGTTGCCGTAGGGGACGAGGATTGTGGCAGGCACGCCTGCGCGGCGGCTCGCCAGCGCCACCGACTGGCCGTGATTGCCGCGCGTCGCGGTGATGACACCGGCCACCTTGATGCCCGACCCGACCAGCCAATCCACATAGACCACTCCGCCCCGCAGCTTGAAGGCGCCGATGGGCGTGTGGTTCTCGTGCTTCACCCACACCTCGGCAGCGCCGACGCGGTCCGCCAGCGAGGGCCAGGCGTATTGCGGCGTCTCCGGAACGACCGGGCGCACCAATGCCGCGGCGGCTTCGAGGTCGGCAAGGGTGAACATGTTAGGCGTTGGCATGTATGTGATCGGGCGCTACCGGTTGACTTGCGATCGGGCCCTGGGTTGCGTCGAGCCAAGTGAGACCTCGTGTTGGGTCCGCGGCTTCGCCTTGACGCAACTTGACGCCTGGTTACGACCGCGACCAGCCGCCGGAGGTGAGGCGCTCCTGGGGCTGGAACCGCTGCTTGTAGCTCATCTTGGCCGAGCCGCCGATCCAGTAGCCCAGGTACACGTAGGGCAGCCCGAGGCGCCTTGCGTGCGCGATGTGGTCGAGGATCATGAAGGTGCCGAGCCCGCGCTTGCTCGCCTCCGGGTCGTAGAAGCTGTAGACCATGGAGATGCCATCTGACAGCCGGTCACACAGCGCGGCCGCAACCAGGGGTGGCCTTCTGGTTCGGGCGCCTGCGGACCCGAGCCGGTACTCGGTCATGAAGGTCTCGATGATGCTGTCCTCCACCATCATCGCGTAGTCGAGCACCGACATGTCCGCCATGCCGCCGTCGGCGTGGCGCTCGTCGATGTAGGTCCGGAACAGCGAGTACTGCTCGGACGTGGGCGTGGCCCGCAGACGCTGCGGGACGAGATCGCTGTTGGCTTCGAGCACGCGCCGCAAGGATCGCGACGGGTGGAACTCGTTGACCAGCACGCGCACCGACACGCAGCCCTGGCAGCCCTCGCAATAGGGCATGTAGGCGATGTTCTGGCTGCGCCGGAAACCGCCTCGCAGCAGGTTGTCGACGAGGACCGGCGACTTCTCGTGGGTGAGGTGCGTGAAGAGCTTGCGCTCCAGGCGACCCGGGAGGTAGGGGCAGGGCTGGGGGGCCGTGACGTAGAACTCCGGGAAGTGCTTCCTCTGCTCGGTCATCGGCACCTACGCGCTCACCAGCGGCCACCGCAGCCGATGATAGGTGACCGGGAGGCGCGCGATCAAGAGCCGGCATGGGCCGTCCCCGGCTTAGCTTATGCAACACGGGACGCCCGCGAACAGCGAGGTGGCAAGCTCAGGGGGCGTCGAAACCCGCTTTTCGGTCCCGTAGGGCCTGTGGCAATTTCGCTATTTTCCCTTCAGCAGCCGCGCAACACGCGGCGCGAAATAACTCAACACCCCGTCAGCCCCGGCCCGTTTGAAAGCCAATAGGCTCTCCAGCATCACCTTGTCGCCGTCGAGCCAGCCATTCTGGGCTGCAGCCGTCAGCATCGCGTACTCGCCCGAGACCTGGTAGGCGAAGGTGGGCATACCGAACGCGTCCTTCACGCGGCGCACAACGTCGAGGTAAGGCATGCCGGGCTTGACCATCACCATGTCCGCGCCCTCGGCAATGTCGAGCGCCACCTCGCGCAGCGCTTCGTCGGAATTGGCCGGGTCCATCTGGTAGGTGCGCTTGTCTCCCACCAGCGTGGCGGTCGAGCCCACAGCATCGCGGAACGGTCCGTAAAACGCCGAGGCATATTTCGCAGCGTAGGCCATGATCTGCACGCTCGAGTGCCCCTGGGCCTCCAGCGCGGCGCGGATGGCGCCAACGCGGCCGTCCATCATATCGGAGGGTGCAATGATGTCGCAGCCGGCCTCAACCTGCACCAGGGCCTGGCGCACCAGCATGCTGAGCGTGGCGTCATTGACGATCTCGCCGTCGCGCATCAGCCCGTCGTGGCCGTGGCTGGTGTAAGGGTCGAGCGCCACGTCAAGCAGAATGCCCAGATCGAGCTTGGCCGCGCGGATGGCACGCGTGGCGGTGCAGACGAGGTTTTCGGGGTTGAGAGCCTCGCGCCCGTCGTCGGTGCGCAACCCGGGGTCGGTATAGGGGAAGAGCGCGACGGCCGGGATGCCGAGGCCTGCAGCCTCGTGCGCCGCCTCCACAGCCAGGTCGACGCTCAAGCGGTGCACGCCCGGCATGGAGGGCACCTCCTGGCGCACGCCGCGGCCGTCCACCACGAACATCGGCCAGATCAGGTCGCCGGGCGTGAGCGTGTTCTCGGCCACCAGCCGCCGCGACCAGGTCGTGCGCCGGTTGCGGCGCATGCGCACGGTCGGGAACGACCCCGCTTCGGTGGGAGCGGCCTTCGAGGCTGGTACTGCTGATGGAATTCGATGTTGCGCAAGTGGCTTCATGGCGCACCCTTGCTGTTGATCCTGCCACATCGTGCCGGTCTGCCATTTTCTCGCGCGCGTTGGGCGCGAATGCAAGGGGCACGCCCGTTGCGCCCACAGCCCGGGAGATGTTGGCGCACGTCAGGCTACGAGCCGCGCCTCGCGCCGGTTTCAAGCCGCCGCGATAAAACATCCGTGACGCGGTATCCTGAGGGCCACCGCGTCGGCGCCAGGCCCCTGCTGCAGCTGGGGAAACAGCGCCAGCAACAGACGCGAATGGGCAGATGCGGACTTTCCGGCAAGGCGCCCCTATGATAGCGTAACATGTCCGGGGTATGCGCTGGTCGGGGAGGGCACGGAGCATGCTGCGCCGGTTGTCTGCGATGGTGGCTGTGACGCTGGCCATCGTAGCCTATGCTTCGCAAGCACGCGCCGCCTTTCCTGATCGCCCATTGCGCCTCGTTATCCCGTTTGGCCCGGGGGGCCTCGCCGACGTCACCATGCGGATCGTCGGCGAAGGGGTGGCCGAGCGCACCGGTCAGCAGGTGGTGATCGAGAACCGTCCGAGCGCGGGCGGCATCCTCGCGGCAGCGTCCGTGGCTGCGGCCGCGCCCGACGGCACCACGCTGTTCGTGTTGTCGAGCGGCAGCGCCATCAGCCGGGCGCTGATTAAATCGCTTCCCTACGATGCGCTGACGGCGTTCACGCCGGTCTCCACCGTCGCCTTCTTCGACCTGCTGGTGCTGGTCAAAGCCGACTCCCCGTTTAACTCGCTCGGCGATGTGCTGGCCGCTGCACGCGCCAAGCCCGAGACGTTCAACGTAGGGACGATCCTGCGCGGCAGCACGCAGAATACGACGGCCGAACTGTTGCGCTCGGCCAGCGGCGTCAAAATGACGCTCGTGCCCATGCGCAACACGTCGGAAGTGACGACAGCCCTGTTGCGCGGCGACGTGACCACCGCCGTTGAGAGCTATGCGGCGCTCAAGGCGCAGATCGACGAAGGTGCGCTGAGGGCGGTCGCCAGCTCCGGCGATGTCCGCTCGCCGTTCCTGCCCAACGTGCCCACGCTTCGCGAGAGCGGAGTGGCAGCCGAGGTGGTCGGCTGGAACGCGATCGTGGCGGCCGCCGGCACGCCGCCTCAGATCATCGCCACGCTCAACGGTCACATCCGCGCCATCGTTGACAGCGCCGGATTCAAGGCCCGCATGGCCGATCTCGGCACCGAGGCGCGATCCAGCTCTCCCGACGAGCTGTGGACACGCTTCAAGACCGATATCGAAATGTGGGCGAAGGTCGTCAAGCAAGCCGGGCTCGAGCCCAGGTAGCCGGCACCCGGCAGCCAACGATCAAGGCAGCGAATGAGCGAGCAGCCACTGGTTGACACCCATGTCCATGTATTTACGCGCGACATGCCGCTCGTCGGCAAGCCGCGGCACCGCCCCGCCTACGACTTCACGCACCAGGACCTGATTGCCACGCTCGATGCGCACGGCGTGCCCTTTGCCGTGCTTGCGGCGGCTAGCCCGTGGGGCGATTACAACGATTGCATGCTGGCGGCCCTGCGGGCGCATCCGCGTCGGTTGCGGGCCACCGCTATCCTGGCGCCCACGGTCGGCCGCTACGAGCTGGAGGGCATGGCGGGCGACGGCTTCCTGGGCGTGCGGCTCCCCTTCATGGGGGTCAGCGAGCTGCCCGATATCACGAGTTTCGACTACCGGAGGTTCCTGCGCCGCCTCGCCGATCTCGATTGGCACGTGCACCTGCACATCGAGGGAGCGCGCCTGCCGGCTGTGCTGCCGGCAATCGAGGGCTCGGGCGTAAGGCTCGTTCTCGACCACATGGGGCGGCCCGAGCCGGAGACCGGGGTCGGCGGGCCGGGCTTTAAGGCCATGCTTGCCGCGCTAGAGCGCGGACGCACCTGGGTCAAGCTGTCTGCCGCCTATCGCCAGGGCGCGCAGAGCGACGACTACGCACGCGAGCTGGTGCGCTCGGCCGGGCCGGACAGACTGATGTGGGCGAGCGACTGCCCCTTCGTCGGGTGCGAGCGCGAGGTCACCTACCAGCAGACAGTGGACTGGCTCGTCAGATGCGTGCCCGACCCCCAGGCGCGCCGCAAAGTCTTCGGCGAGACCGCACTCGGCTTCTACTTCGGTGAGACCTTGGCGGGCAAGCCGCGCGCATAGGCAGCGCTCGATGAGCTGTCCACACCCCGGACGATGGGGGCCATCTTGCTGCCTTGATCGCGCAGGCTATTGCCAAGGTCTTTGGTGGGGTCGGTTGATGAGCGCGCGACTGGTCGCGGCGCTGTTGGCAGCGCTGCTGGTGCCACTGGGCGACGCTGGCGCCCAGCAGGTCAAGTTCAAGGCCAACCTGCAAGGCCCTATCACGCAACCCTTTTACGGTGTGAGCCTATCGCGCTTCAAGGAGGAGGTCGAAAACCGATCCAAAGGCGCCATCGCCATCGAGATCTTCGACAAGAGCCAGCTGTTCCGTGATGAAGAGGTCGTGGACGCGGTTGCGACCGGCGCCGTCGATATCGGCACCACCGCATCGCAGCAGTTTGCCCGCAAGGTCCCCGCGGTGGGCCTCCTCGACCAGCCTTTCCTATTCAATTTCCGTGCCCTGGTGCACGCGGCCGCGAGCCCGGACAGCGAGCTAAGAAGACTGATCGACGATGCCATTGTTGCCCAGATCGGGGTGCGCGTTCTGTGGTGGCAACCGCTGGGCGACACCGTGTTCTTCTCCAAAGGGAGGGATTTGACGGACCCGGAGCGGTTCAAGGACCAGAGGGTGGCCGTGCCCGGGGAGGCCCTGGAGGAGCTCGTCACGCGGTGCGGCGGCAGGCCCTCAGCAATCACAGTTGAGCGATTTCACGATTCCCTCAAGGACGGCGCAGTCGATGCGGCCATGCTCAGCTTCCCAGCACTCCAGCCTAGGGGTCTCTGGAAGGTGACCGACACCGTCACCTACACCGCGCACTCCCCGGTCGAGTTCTTTCTCGTAATCAACGAGAACAGATGGCAATCGCTGTCATCGGATCATCGGACGCTCATGCTCGATGCGGCCGCAACCGTTGAGCGCGAGATGCGCGATCGCCTCAGCGATATCGAGGCAAAGGCCCAAGCCTTTGCAACCAGCAACGGCATCAAGATCCGGAGGCTTACGCCCGATCAGGTGGCCGAGTGGCGCGCCTGCAGCGCGCAAATGCTCTCCGACTATATGGAACGGAATGGTGATCTCGCGCGGCGGCTCATGGGCGCCTATGCCAAGCTGCGGACCGACCCGTGTTGTATGGCGGCACCGGACAGCGTCGCTTTCACGCGGCGCTGACGCAAGAGGTCGCCAAATGGTCTGGCCGTTGCGCGACCTCGGACCCGGGCCATGCTTGCCCACGTCGCCAACAGGGTCGAGCTTGGGACCCCGCGACCTCCTATCGGAGTTCGAGGCCGGAGCCTCCGCCATCGCCAATGCTATGAAGGGTGCGGGGAAGGGTGCGGGCGGCCGAAGCTCGACGAGGGTTACTCACAGATGTTGGCGCTCTTGCGCTGGGCCATGTCGAGGTGGAAGTGGTTCCTGTGGTCCCGGTTGGCCTCGGGCCCGAGCACGGTAGCGAAGATCGCGCAGGCGGCTCTGTGGACCTCATGCAGGAACGCTGACTTGGCGGCGGCCGACGCGGCGGGCGTCGGCTCAGCGTCCTGTTTGGGCCCGCCGAGGCGGTTGGGTGACACCAAGCCAACGCCTGTTGAGAGATCGGTGGCGCCGCCCGACGGCCGCGCGCCCAGCGTGATGCGCGGGATGCCGATGGGAATGGTGACGTCGGCCTGCAACGACGTGTTCGACTTGATGGTCGCAGGGGCGGCGAGCCGCGGTCCGTCGGTGGCCTTCGGCTGAAGCTTCGTCTTGCGCGCAGCCACGGCGGCCTCGGCCTGTTGCTTGATGGCCTCGGCATTATCGGTCGCATCGACCTTGGTCGCGACCTCGCGCGCCACCGCTCCCCAGTCGGCGACAACCCTGGTCTCGCCCTGGGCGGTCACGAACACCCCAAGATCCACGGCATTGACGCGTCCATGCTCGCTCAGGCGCGTCTTGGCTCGATTGTAGGCCGTGCGGCAGGAGAACGAGCTCATGGTCTTCACGCCCGTTACGGGAGCCCCCAGGTGCTTGCGGGCCAGCGGCTGCACGTCACCCAGGAGCCACTTGTGCAGCGCCGCGATCATGTTGCAGGTGAGCAGGGCTGGCGGCGAGAAGGTAATCTGCGGGCTGGAGCCGACGCTGATGAGCTGCATCGGTGCCGGGGTTCCACAGGTCTCGCCGTGGCGCGTCTCGCGGATCGGCTCGGCCGGAATCGCCACAACATCGAGGTCCTGAAGAAGAGCGGCGCAGTGGGCGCGCCCGTCGGCGATCTCCTGCGCGGACCACTCGGGGCCCGGTTGCGCGGAAGGGTCGCTGGCTGCGCCGGGTCTGAGAACCGTTGGCCAGTCTGCCCGGATTTGGGCCGCCTGCGGCGGCTTGCCCGCGGTGCCGACGAGCTCAGGCTGTTGGGCCCCAGCCTGTTGAGCCTCAGGCCGTTGAGCTTCAGGCAGTTGAGGCTCAGGCCCTTGGGCGTCAGGCCGTCGGTCAGAGGCGACGGGGCAAAGAGCCGCAAGAGCGACAAGAGCGCATGCGAGTTTGGTTCCGCGTGTCATCGGCATCAGGAAACCTACCCCCAAACCCGCAACCCAAACGCGAATCACAAGCAGATCAAGCTGACTGAGCCATCATGGCCTGGCAGAATTTGTGGCAATCCCGCGAAAACCAAACCGGCTGGGGATAACCGGTGCAAGACAAACGAAAACCTATTGGGGATAACCTGTGAAAGATGGCGGTGTGATGGACCGCGGAGGGTCGGGTGGCCAAGAGCCGCCCGCATCGGCGTCCGGCACGGACATTGTTGCGGCCACTGAAGGCGCGGCTGGGGTCATCACGCTCGACCGGCCGCGCGCGCTCAACGCTCTGACCGCGGCCATGCGAGCCACCATAGGCGCAGCGTTCGCCGCCTGGGCGCGCGATCCTCAGATCTATGCGGCGGTGATCGTGTCGGCCACAGACCGCGCCTTCTGTGCCGGCGGCGATGTGCGCGAGATGGTAGAGTGCGGTCGGCGGTCCCTGGCTGAGGCGCGCCGCATGCTGGCGAGCGAATATGCCCTCAACTGGCAGCTCGACTGCTTCATCAAGCCGACCGTGGCGCTGATCGACGGGGCGGTGATGGGCTCCGGCGTGGGTGTCACGCTCTACGGCACGCACCGCGTGGCGGGCGAGCGCTACCGCTTCGCCATGCCCGAGACGAGCATCGGCCTGTTCCCCGATGACGGCGTGAGCTGGACCTTCGCCCGCTTGCCCGACGAGATAGGCATGTACCTGGCGCTGACCGGGCGGGCGGTGGGGCGGGCCGACGCCTATCGGCTCGGGCTCGCCACGCACTGCCTGTCCGCCGCACAGTTCGCTGAGGTTGGCGCGGCCCTTAAGGACGCCGATCCGATAGACGAGGTGCTGGATGCGCGCCATGTGGATCCAGGCCCCGGCGAACTCGACCTGCTACAACCCGTCATCGCCCGATGCTTCGGCGCGCCAAGCGTCGAGGCCATCTTCTCCAGCCTCCAGGCCGAACGGGGCGCCGCGCGTACCTGGGCCGAGGGCGTCCTGGGCGAGCTGGAGCAACGCTCGCCCACGTCGCTGAAGGTCACCTATCGGGCCGTGCGGCAGGCTCAGCAGCTCGACCTCGGCACGACCTTGCAGCAGGACTACCGCCTCGCATGCCGGTTTATGGAGGATCATGACTTCTATGAAGGTGTGCGCGCCGCGCTGGTCGACCGCGACCACACACCGAGGTGGCAGCCCGCCCACGTGTCGGGCGTCAGTGATACCATGGTCGCCGCCTATTTCGCGCCGCTCGGTGCCGACGAGCTCAAACTGACCACCAGGGCACAAATGCAGGCTGTGGGGTAACGCCATAATTGACGGGCTAACACCCCGTGACGGGGTCGGCCGCCAATCTTGGAGTTCGGCCACCGCCTCGCCGCGCCCGCGTGCGCGAACGTGCGTTCAGAGGGGCCTTGAAGACCTGCACCCAATCTCCATTCTAGGCATCGCCTGGCACCCGGACGAGACTGCACCCCATTTGTTGGCGCCAAACTTGCTTGCTTCTCCCGGATCGACCTTGGCGGCCCCGCCGCGCGCCAAGGGCCGACGGGCGCGATGCTGAAATGAATGGCTGATCTGGAACCCGTCGGAGATTTAGCTGTCGCTCCTCGCAGTCGCTCCATCAGGGGCTCATGCTAAGCGGGGCATGATATCGGACGGGCGACGCCACCGGCGAGCATTTGGATCCAGTCCAATGCTAGGTTGTTTCGTCGTCAGGCTCCACCAGCGTATAGCCCTTTGCGCATAAATGAGAATTTCCAAGCATCAGGGTGCGCCCCGGCAACGGCCGGGCCCGTCCTGAGAGTGCCCGTCGTCATCGGCGGCGACGGATGATACCCGCCCAGTGCGTTGGTGGGCGGACAAAGGCACGCCGGTATGGCGCGTGTAATATTTCCGGGCCACCCCATCGCCTACAGCGTTTGCAGGCCCTAGACTGCCGAGAGCCGGGATGCTGGCGGACCTCGGTTAGGCGGACGCGGCAGGTGCTAAGGGTGGGTGGTCGGAGGCATGACGAAGGGTCCCCTAAGGTCGCGCATGGCACCTGCAGTGAGCGTGACGCTCTCGGCTGCCGCAGCGATAGCCGGTGCAGCTTATTTTTTTTGGCTGGCGCCGGGTGAGGGCCCGGCTCCTGCAAGTGCGACAAAACCGGCAGCAAAGGTTGGCACCAAGGGTGAGGGCAAGGCACGCGCCCTGGCGGCGCCCGTGACCGCGGCTACGGTAGTGGAAGCGGACATGCCCGTGATCCTGTCGGCGCCCGGGACGGTCGAGCCCCTGGCCAGTGTGGCGGTGCGCCCGCGCGTCGACGGCCAGATCGTCGAGGTGCCGTTCCGCGAAGGCGATCTCGTCGCCGAGGGCAGTGTGCTGTTCCGCCTCGACGACCGGCTCGTGAAGGCTCAGATCGCGCAGGCCGAGGCCAACATCGCCAAGGACGAGGCGAGCCTGCGCGATGCCGAAGCCACCCTCACGCGGCGCCGGGCGTTGATCGACAAGCAGGTGGTTACCGAGGCCTCGCTCGACCAGGCCCGCTTCGCAGTGGAGGGCCTCAAAGCCAGTATTGCCGCCGGCAAGGCCCTTCTGGACTCGCAAAGGACCCAGCTCGACTATCTCACCATCCGAGCGCCGATCACCGGGCGAACGGGCGGGCTTTCCGCCAAGCTTGGGGCACAGGTGCGCGCCCAGGATGCCACCGCGCTGGTCACCATCAACCAGACCCGCCCGATCCTGGTGACGTTCGCCTTGCCGCAGCGCGATCTGCCCGCGGTGCGGCGCGCCCTTGCCGAGAAGGCTTCCGCGCAGGTGACGGTGCCGGGGGCGAAGCGCTCGGTGGTGCCGGCAACCATCGCCTTCATCGACAACCAGGTCGACAAGCAGACCGGGGCCATAGCCCTTAAGGTGCTGGCGGAGAATGCTGAGGAGGTGCTGTGGCCGGGTCAGGCCGTCGAGGTCGCGCTCACAGTCGAGGTCAGGCCGCACATGCTGTCGGCGCCGGCTGGCGCGGTGCTGCCCTCTCAGAAGGGCATGATGGCCTGGGTGATCGGGCCCGATAACAAGGTGGAGCCACGAGTCGTGGCCGTCGAGGGCATCGTGGGACAGAACGTGTTCCTCGGTGGCGGTGTTGCCTTGGGCGATCGCGTGGTGACCGATGGTCAGATCCGCCTGGCGCCGGGGATGGCGGTCACGATTGAAGACCGCGGGCGCGGACCTGCCAAGTCGCCGAGCGAGGATCGCCGGGCCGACGGCCGCGGTTAGCCGAGAGGGGCTCCATGCGACTTCCGGAGATCTGCATCCGTCGCCCGGTTATGACGACGCTGCTGATGGCGTCGCTGCTGCTGGCCGGCTTCTTCGGCTATCGCCAGCTGCCGATTGCCGCCATCCCGCGCATCGAGGTGCCGACCATCAACGTCACGGTGTCGTACCCTGGCGCCAGCGCCGACACCATGGCAGTCTCGGTTGCCGCGCCGCTGGAGCGGCAGTTCGCCACCATCGCCGGCATCACCACCATCACCTCGCTCAATACGCAAGGCAGCTCCCAGGTCACGCTGGAATTCGATCTCAACCGCAACATCGACGCCGCTTCCCTCGACGTGCAATCGGCGATCTCGGTAGCGATGGCGCGCTTGCCCCAGGACCTGCCCACGCCGCCGGCCTACCGCCGGGTCAATCCCGCCGACGCTCCCATTATCTTCCTCGCCCTCACCTCCGACACCACGCCGTCGCAGGAGATGAACGAGTTCGCCGAGAAGGTGATGAGCCCGCGGCTGTCCACCATCAACGGCGTGGCCCAGATCAACATCCAGGGCGCGCAAAAGCGCGCCGTGCGCATCCGCTACGACTTCGACGCGCTGGCAACCCGCGGCATATCGGTTGAGGACATCAGGGCTGCCGTGGCCGCCCAGTCGACCATCTCGCCCGTTGGCACCATCCGCACCAAGCAACAGCTCTACATCCTGGATGTCAAAGGCGCCGAACCAACCGCCGCGTTCTTCAAGCCGCTGGTGGTGGCATGGCGCAACGGTACGCCGGTGCGCCTTGAGGACATCGCAAGCGTCGAGGACTCCGTCGAGAACGACGAGGCGATGGCCGAGCTCGACAGCACCCGATCCATCATCCTGTCCATCCAACGCCAGCCCGACGCCAACACCGTTGCCGTGACCGACGCGATCAACGCGGCGATCCCGGAGTTCCAGCGACTGCTGCCGCCGGCCGTAAAGCTCCGCGTACTAAGTGATCGCTCGATCTCGATCCGCGACTCCGTGCATGACGTACAGGTGACGTTGATGTTGACCGCCGTGCTGGTGATCATGGTGATCCTGGCATTTCTGCGCGCCTGGCGTGCCACCTTCATTCCTGCCCTGGCCCTCCCCCTGTCGATCATCGGCACCTTCGCCGGGATGGCGCTCATGGGATTCTCGCTCGACAACGTCAGCCTGCTGGCCCTGACGCTGGCACTCGGTTTCGTGGTCGACGACGCCATCGTCGTGCTTGAGAACGTCGTGCGCTACGTCGAGCAGGGTATGAAGCCGTTCGAAGCCGCTATAAAGGGTGCGAGCGAGATCGGCTTCACGGTCATCTCCATCACCTGCTCACTGGTGGCGGTTTTCATCCCGATCCTGTTCATGGGCGGCATCGTCGGTCGCTTCTTCTTCGAGTTCGCGATGACGATCAGCATGGCCATCCTGCTGTCGGGTTTCGTCTCGCTCACGCTCACGCCGATGTTGGCCTCGCGCCTGCTCAAGGTGCACCGGGAAGGTGAGACGCGCCCCGGGCTGCTGTCGCGCATCTTCGAGGCGGGCTACAACCTGATGGCCTGGACCTACCGCGTCACGCTCGACGCCTCATTGCGCGTGCCCTGGCTTATGCTGCTGGTAACTGCGGGCACGTTGGTCGCAACCGTGCATGCCTTCGGCGTCATCAAGAAGGGCTTCCTGCCTGTCGAGGACACCAGCATCATCATCGTGCGCACCGAGGCGGCGCCGGACATCTCCTTTGGGGCCATGCTGGAGCGCCAGCGCGTCGTGTCCCGCCGCATCCGCGAGGATCCCGATGTGCTGTACGTCAACTCCAACGTGCAGCAGACGTTCTTCAACCCGACCCTCAACCGTGGCTCGATCTTCGTGCAGCTCAAGCCGCGCGGGGAGCGCAAGGACCGGGGCACCATCAGCGATGTTCAGAACCGGCTGCGGCGCAGCCTTGCCAACATCCCGGGCATCCGCGCTTTCCCGGTGCCATTGCAGAACCTACGCATCGGTAGCCGCGGCGGAGCCGCCCTCTACCAGTATACGCTCACGAGTGTGGATCAAGGCGAGCTCTACGACTACGCCCAGCGCTTGATCGAGGTGGTCAAGACCGCTGCGGGCTTCGCCGACGTGACGAGCGACCTGACGCTTGGCGCCCGGCAGCTGAGGCTCGATGTCGACCGTGATGCCATGGCGCGCTTCGGCGTCTCCATGGACACCCTGCGCAACACGCTCTACTCGGCGTTTGGCACGCGCCAGATCGCGACCGTGTATACGCCCTCCAACGACTACCAGGTCATCATGGAGACGGACAGGAACCTCACCGTCGATCCTGGTGTGTTGTCCAAGGTCAGCATTATGAGCGGCAACGGCCAGCAGGTTCGTCTCGACTCCGTGGCTTCGGTGAGCCTTAGCCCGGGGCCGGTGTCGGTAGCGCGTCAGAGCCAGCTGCCCGCGGTTACCATCACATTCAACCTGGCGCCCGGCTTCACCCTGGGGGAGGCGGTCAACGCCATGCGCGACCTGGAGCGCGAGGTGAAGATGCCGCCGACCATCACCGGGGCATTCGCCGGCACCGCCCAGGTGTTTGAGAGCTCGTTCCGCGACCAGCCGCTGCTCATCCTGGCGGCGATCCTCACCATCTACATCGTGCTCGGCGTTCTCTACGAGAGCTTTATCCACCCGATTACCATCTTGTCAGGCCTGCCGTCGGCCAGCCTCGGCGCGCTGCTCATCCTGCGGGCCTTTGATGTGGAGCTCACCATCATCGCGGTCATCGGCATTATCCTGCTGGTGGGCATCGTCAAGAAGAACGCCATCATGATGGTCGACTTCGCCATCGAGGCGCGGGCTCGCGGCGCCTCCCCGCGCGAGGCCATCCGCGAGGCCTGCCTATTGCGCTTCCGCCCGATCATGATGACGACTATGGCGGCCTTGTTCGGCACGCTGCCGATCGCCGTGGGCTGGGGGTCCGGCGCGGAGCTGCGCCAGCCCCTCGGCCTCGCCGTGGTGGGTGGCCTCGCGGTGTCGCAGCTGCTGACGCTCTACATCACGCCCTCGGTCTACCTGTTCATGGAGTGGATCGGCGGGAAGCTGGGCGCCGGGCGCCGCGAGCACATTCCCCCCGCGGAGGCCACGCCAGTGGCGCAGCCTCAGGCCGCGGCGGAGTGACTTGGTCCCACCGGCTGGCGGTTGCCGTGAAATTTCGGCAGCTAAATCGACCGACTAATGGCGCTTCGCGCTCCACCAAGCTAGGCTCCGGCTTTGCGAGGTTGGGGGGAGACCATGCGGGAAGGCCGACGAAGGGGCTTGCGCGCGAGCTTGGTGCTCACAGCGGCGAGCGTTGCCGCACTCGCCGCCGGCTGCGATGAGGGCCAGCCACAGACCGCGCAGCCACCGGCGCCGCTTCCCACGGTCAGCGTCGCGCAGCCCGTGCAGCGCGAGGTAGTCGAGTGGGACGAGTACACCGGGCGCTTCGACGCCACCGAGACGGTGGAGGTGCGGGCGCGGGTCTCGGGCTATCTCAACGAGGTGCGCTTCAAGGACGGCCAGGAGGTGGTCCAGGGCGAGGTGCTGTTCGGGATCGACCCACGCCCCTTCGAGCGCGCTTTGGACCAGGCGCGCGCCGAACTGTTCGCGGCCAATACCAAGGTGGAGAACGCCAACCTCGACGTGGTGCGCGGCCAAAAGCTGATCGAAGGCAAGATCATCTCCGACAAGACCTTCGACGACCGTATGGCGCTGTTGCGCGACGCTCAGGCAGCGGTAAAGGTGGCCGACGCCAAGGTGAAAGCGGCCGAGCTCGACCTGTCGTTCTCAACCATCGCCGCGCCCATCTCAGGGCGCATCGGTCGCACGCTGGTGACGGCGGGGAACTGGGTGAGCGCCGGCAGTGTCTCGGGTGCGACACTGCTCACCACCATCGTCAGTGAGGATCCGATCTATATCTACTTCGACGTCAACGAGAACAACTACATCAAGTACAAGCGCCTCGCCGAGCGCGGCGTGAAGGCTGGCGCTGCCGATGTTGGCGCGCCCGTCGAGGTGGCGCTGCCCGACGAGCGCGGCTTCCCTCACAAGGGCCGGCTCGACTTCCTCGACAACCGGCTCGACCAAGCCACCGGCACTCTCAGGGCGCGCGCGGTGCTGGCCAACAAGCGGGGGCTGTTCTCGCCTGGCTTGTTCGGCCGGGTGCGAGTGACGGGCACGCCCAGTCACGCGGCTCTGCTGCTGCCTGACGAGGCCATCGGCACCGACCAGACCAACAAGTACGTGTTCGTGGTGGGCGGCGACGGTACCGTGCAGCGCCGCGGCGTGAGACTCGGGCCGCTGATCGAACGCCTGCGCGTGGTGCGTGAGGGAATCGCGGCCGACGACTGGGTGATCACGCGCGGCCTGCAGCGGGCGAGGCCCGGCCTGAAGGTCGAGCCAAAACGGGTGGTCATCGCCGTCTCCGACGCGATGCCCGGGCAGGGCGAGACAGGCAAGGCGCGGGAGTGATGCACATCACGACGCTGGCGACCCCTGCGTAGGCATCGGCTTCTGCGGCGATGTAGAGACGAGATCCATGCTGCTCAGCCATTTCTTCATTGCCCGCCCGATCTTCGCGGCCGTGGTGGCGATCGTCATCGGCATCATCGGCGCCATCGGCTACACGGGCCTCGGCGTCACCCAGCTGCCCGAGATCACGCCGCCCACGATTACCGTGACGACGCAGTACCCAGGCGCCAGCGCGCAGACGGTGGCGGACACCGTGGCCGCGCCCATCGAACAGGAAATCAACGGCGTCGAGGGCATGATCTACATGGCCTCGCAGTCAACGTCCGACGGCAACCTGTCGATCACCGTCACGTTCGATGTGGGCACCGACATCGACCGCGCCCAGGTGCTGGTGCAGAACCGCGTCAATGTCGCGCTGCCGCGCCTGCCGAGCGAGGTCCAGCGCAACGGCCTGCTCGTGCGCAAGCGATCGCCTGACCTCCTTCTTGCGATCCACCTGGTCTCGCCCGACAACACCTTCGACCAAGTCTACATCTCCAACTACGGCCTACTCAACGTGCGCGATCGGTTGATGCGGCTCTATGGCGTCGCCGACGTATCGCTGTTCGGCGTGCGCGAGTACTCCATGCGCGTGTGGCTCGATCCCGAGCGCGTGGCCACGCGCGACCTCACCGCCGAGCAGGTGCTCGATGC
>JAFMSC010000144.1 GCA_017353825.1 Hyphomicrobiaceae bacterium
TTCGCTGCCTCTTGCCTGTTCCCACGCCGCTGCCACCAGCCAGCAAACACCTGTGATTGATAACATGGGAGCCTTCCTTGGCAAGGCGCCCATGCCGCGTGCGCCGATCCGACGCGAGCGCGGCGTGGCAGAGGAGAGACACCGGGCGCGCGCGATCGCGGCGGCGCCCGTTCATGCTGCATTCAAGGCACGCGCGGATTCCTCCCCTCTGCGTGGACAGAATTTGCCTGCCGTGGCAGTGAAGGGCCTCGGTTCCCCGCGCCCACCCCGCGGGCAGCACAAGCACGTCAGCCGGCGGCAGCGGAATGGAGCAGGGAAATTGAGGGTTTTGGTCACCGGCGGGGCCGGCTTCATCGGCACCCATCTCTGCCGCCGGTTGCTGGCCGACGGCCATGCCGTATCCGTGGCGGACAACGAGTTCAACGGGACGCGGGAAAACCTCCCGCCGGAGGTCTTCTTCCTGTTCGGCGATGTGTCAAAACCGGGTGAGGTCGAGCCGGCCTTTGCGCGCGGCATTGACGCCGTGTGCCATATCGCCGGGCAGGTCTCGATCATCCGCTCCTTCACCAACCCGGTGATCGACCTGCGCACCAACGTCGAAGGCACGCTCAACGTGCTGCAGCTGTGCCTCAAGTACAAGGTGCCGAGGCTGATCTATGCCAGCTCGATGACCATTTACGGCAACTGCAAGACCGTACCGACGCCCGAGACCGAGCCGTGCTGGCCCGATTCCTACTACGGCATCACCAAGCTTGCAGGCGAACGCTATGTGCACGCCACCGCCGCGCGGCCCGACCTCGGCTTCGACTTCAAGGTGACCTCGCTGCGCATGTTTAGCGTCTACGGTCCTGGCCAGGCGTTGGACAATCCCTACCAGGGGGTGTTGGGCATCTTCCTTGGCAACCTGCTGCGGGGAGAGCCGATCGCCATCTTCGGTGACGGCGAGCAGACGCGCGACTTCGTGTTTATCGGCGACATCGTCGAAGGCTGGGTGCGGGCTCTCGCGACTCCGGCCACCGCCGGCCAGGTGATCAACCTCGGCAGCGGGCGCTCGCTCTCGATCAACCAGCTCGCCGCGGCGGCCATCAACGTCGTGCCTGGCCCTGCGGCCAACTCCAGGATCGTGCGCGCGCCGGCGCGCCCGGGCGAGCAGCGCTCGGTCGGCGCCGACGTGAGCCGGGCGAAGGCTTTGATGGGCTGGGAGCCGCGCACGCCGTTCGAGACGGGTTTGGCCGAGACCCTGCGTTGGGCACGCGGGGAGTTCGCCGCCGGGCCCGCGGCGCGCATCGGGGGGAGCGGCACCCGATGAGGATCCTGCTGGTCACCTACGTGGACCCGTGGGCGCGAAGCGTCTCGACGGTCCACAAGTGGGTGGCGGCCGGGCGGGCGCTGGGCCACGACGTCGCCGTCTATGGCAACCCCAACCCGGACCTCCCGAGGCTCGCGTTCACCACCGACCTCACGGGCGTCGACATCGCCCTGTTCGTCATCCAGGTGGTGTCGGACTTCCCGGAGATGCCGGGTCTCGCCCGCTTGATCGACGGCATCCCGCGCGAGCGGCGCGTGGTCGTGGACCTGTGGGGCCACTTCAACGACACCATCCGGCTGGAGCACGATTTCAACCACCTGGAGAAGCTCGATGGCCATCTGGGCTGGGAGTGGGAGGAGGCGATAGCGGCGGTAGCCGGCACCATCGTGCAGCCGACGCTGGCGCCGCTGCGGCCGGGCGTGGGCTCGTTCCTATTCCACGGCTTCGACCCGTCGGCGGTCGCCAGGCCCTTCGCGACGGCGGCGGAGGCTGCAGCGGCTTGGCGTCAAGCGCACAAGCCGTACGGCGTGATGTACGTCGGCAACAACTGGCAGCGCTGGGAGCAAGTGCGGCGCTTCCTGGAGCAGTACGCATCGGCCCGCACCGCGGTGGGCAGGGCGTGCCTGGTCGGCTGGAACTGGGGCGCGCGTCCGGAGTGGGCCATCCAGCAGGGCATCGCCGGCATCGACACTGATCCGGCGCTCCTGGACGAGCTTGGCGTCGAGGTGCGAGCCTGTGTGCGCTTCGAGGAGGTGACGGGATTGCTTGGACAGGCCCGCTTTGTCCCTGTCTTCCATCGGCCGTTGTTCCGTCATCTGGGATACACGACGATCCGGACCTTCGAGACCTTCGAAGCGGATTCGTTACCGGTCCTGATGTTGCCGCGCGACTTCGTGTCGGCGATCTACGGGCCTGCGGCGCTGACCCTGGTGCCGGGGGACGATGTCGGGGCGCATCTGGAAGATGCCCTCTGCCGGCCGCTGCATTACTGGCAGGCGGTCCTGGACACCCGCGCCCACTTGGCGCGCCATCATTCGTTTGCGCAGCGCTACCAGGAGCTCGGCGCCCTCTTGGGTCACGGCGGGCGAGGGTTGAGATGAACATCTTGGTTGCAATGGAGTACCGCGCCAACCAGGGCAACACGCACGCCATCAGCAACTACATCCGCGTCGGTGCCGAGCTCGGCCACCGGATCGCCTTCTACGGTCCACCGCAACCCGATGTCGTCGAGGGATGGTACCTGCCGCCGGACATGCAGAAGGCCCGCTTTTCTACCGACCTCAAGTCCTTCGATCGCATCCTCTATGTCTACGAGTCGAAGCTGCACCGCTTCAAGGCGCTTTCGGAGGTGGCCATTCTGGCCAACTTCCCGCGCGAGCGTCGCTATATTGTCGATGCCGACGGCAGGTTCAATCCGTTGATCGTCGTTGACGGCTACGACCGCAGCCATCTCGACGAGACCGAGCGCGCCGATTGGATGACGCATTACGAGGCGCTTGGCGGCCACATCATCAAGCCCACCATCGCCCCCGTCGATCATCCGAGGGTGAAAGCGCTGCCGTTTTTCGGGTTCAGCCCTGACGAGGTGATCGACCCGGCCAAGGTGCCGCCGAAGAAGTACGACATCCTGCACGTCGGCCATAACTGGTACCGCTGGAAGGAGGTGTCGCAGCAGCTGCTGCCGGCCTTCGAGGAGATCCGCGCAGAGGTGGGCGAGATCGCCTTCCTCGGCCTGTGGTGGGATGGCGTTCCGGAGTGGGCGCGCGCCACGGGGCTGGAGCCCGCCTTCCGCAGCGAGACCGAGAGGTTTCGCAAGCTCAACATCCGCATCGAGCCGCCGGTCAACTACACCAACGTGATCTGGGCCATGAGCACCGGGCGCATCAACATCTTCACCCAGCGCCCGTTCCTGGCCCACGTGAAGCACCTGACGCTGCGCTATTTCGAGGAGTTTTGCGCCGACACCATCCCCCTCCTGATGGTCGGCAACGACCTCGCTGAGGCAGTGTACGGCCCGGCCGGGCGCGAGCTGACGCTGCCGGGGCGGGTGGCGGAGAAGATGCTGGATGCCCTGAAGCGGCCGGACTACTACCGGGAGGTTGTCGAGGACGTACGCCGCTACATGCAGACACACCACTCCTTCCGGCATCGCGTCGAAGAGCTCATCACGGCGCTGTCGGACTGAGGGCGCGACGCGGGCCCGCCGAGGTCTCCTCGCCCGGTCGCGCCGCGTCGGCGCCAACTGGAGCGGGTTACGGTGGGGGCAGCAACGTGCGACCTCTGCCTGAGGCGCCCAAGTCGAAACGTGCGAGCTGATAGGAGGAGCGGTTGACGGTTGGAGCCTTGGGCTGCCCCTCACCCCAACCCTCTCGCCGTCGCCCTCGGGACCCTTCGGGCGAGGCCACGAATGTTGGATGGCCCGAGCGGCGAGGAGGCGTCGCGCGCCGCTCTCCTCCCCCCGCCCCTAACGCCAGGCAGATGGCCACACCATGAAACTCGTGTTCGTCTACTACGCCTACGAAAAGCAGGGCAGCTCGCTCGATCTGCAGGGGTATGCCCGTGCCGCCGGGGAGATGGGGCACGAAGCGACCGTTTACGGCTGGCCGAACCCCAAGATTCCCCTCAACTACTCGATCGAGCTTGCCGGCGCCGATGCCGTGATCTTCGTGTTCGAGTGGACGACGGATTTGCTCTACGGCGACCGTCTAGACTGGCTGCGGCTCGTCTCTTCGGTGCCGAGGCGGCGGCGCGTGGTGATCGACTGCGACGGGCGCTACAACGACGTGATCAACGTGCACGGCGATTTCAACCACCGCACCGAGGCCGAGAGCGTTGCTTACGTGGACTTCTGCGACGCCGTGGCCGACAAGATCTACCAGCCGAGCCCGCGGCCTTTGCGCCGCAACGTCGGCACCTTCCTGTTCCACATCTACGATCCGGCCTGGGAGGCTCCCCTCGATTTTTCGGCAAAGGATTTCGGCATCGTCTATGTCGGGCATTCCAAGTTCCGCTGGCATGGCATGTCACAGGTGCTGCGGGCGTTGGCCCCGGTGCGAGGCAAGGCGGGGCGCATCGGCCTCTTCGGCTATGGCTGGGACAGGCAGCCGGATTGGGCGGAGAGCCTCAAGATGGAGGACGCCTACCAGGTTGATTTTGCCCATATGAAGGCATTGGGCGTCGAGGCGCTGCCCCCCGTCGCTTTTTCCGAGGTGATTGCCACCATGAGCCGAGGGATCATCAATCCCATGGTTTACCGTCCGCTCTTCGAGCACATGGACTTCGTGACCTGCCGCACCTTCGAGAACGTCGCGGCCGGCACGATCCCGCTGTTCCTTCTCAACGCCGACTATGTGCGCAGCGTCTTCGGCGAGGCGGCGGCCGACGAACTTGTGCTCGCCGGCGACCGCCAGACGGAGAAGATCGCCGACGTGCTGAGCCGCCCAGGGCACTACGCCGAGATCGTTGAGGGCATCCGGGACGAGTTCCGCCGCCACCACACCCCGCAGGCACGTCTGCGCCAGCTGATCGAGATCATCAACGAATGAGCCGGTCGGATGGCACCAACGAGCCGAAGCCGACCGGGAGTGCGCCGAGACCCGCGCGCCGCGCAGGCGGCCAGCGCATGCGCCTGCGCTACGGCTTTAACGAGGTCGACGGATGGTGGGACATCGGATTGGGCCCGCACCGCGAGCTGCTCAGGCACCATCATCGCCTCATGGGCACGCAGGTGGTGCGCATTTTCGTGTTCGACAAGCCGGTGCCCGATCCGGCGACGCAGTGGGACCTGTTCGCGGCCTACGTGCAGGCGGTTCTGGACATGGGCGCCCTGCCCATGATCACCTTCGCCAAGTACCACCCGCCGCACGATGATGCCCGCAATCTGCGTACCTACCTGGCGCGGTGCGCCGACGTGGTGTGGGGTTGCCTGGAACAGTGGGGCGGCGAGAAGGTGGGCGATTGGTACTGGTGCGTCTGGAACGAGCCCAACAACTACCACGTTGGCGGCGGACTGAGCTTCGCACAGTACAAGCGCATCTACGAGGACGTGGCCCACACCGTACAGCGGCTGCTCGATCCCCACCTCGCCGGCCGCAGGCTGCGCATCGGAGGTCCGGCCCTGTGCGGGTTCCAGACCTACTGGCAGGACTGGATCTCGGGGCTCGTCAACGAGGTCGACGAGTCGCTCGTCAGCTTCGTCTCGTGGCACCATTATGCTGACTGGCGGCCGGTGGTGCCCAGCGCCAGCGTGGGCTTCGATCTTAAGGGCGAACCCGAGGCGCCGTCGGGAACGGCATACCGGGCCCTGCTCATGGCCCAAACGCCGCAATACGAGATGCGCGCGCGGGCGGTGGCCCGCATCCTTGACGGCCGCAACATTGAAAACGTCTGCGGCGAGCTCAACACGGTGGTCCACCACAACCACGATTTCGTGGGCGGGCTCAATCAGAACGCGTTTGGGGCGGCCTACTATGCCTCCGCCCTGATCCACTTGATCCGCGGCGGGGCGGACCTTGAGATGCGTTGGACCGCGACCGCGCGCGATGACGCCTACGGTCTCTTGACCATGGAGGGGCAGCCGACGCCGGCGTGCCTGGCCAAGCAGCTGTTTGCCCAGCATGTTCGCCACGGCGACTGGGTAAGCTTCGCTGACCCCTCGCCCGACAGACCGGAGATCGACACAGCGCTTGCCTGGAGCGACGCTGGGCGGCTCAGCGGCGTGTTCGTCAACACCGGCGCGCGGACGCATAGACTGGCCGCGGCGGACTGGGCCCCGGAGTTGACGCGGTGCCGGGAGGTGCTGCGGCTCGATGCGGGCACCGGCGATCGCATCGTGCGCGAGCCGTTCGATGGGACTGTGCGCCTTGACGGCTACGGGATCGCCGTGGTGTCGACCGAGCCAAGTGCCGCGCTGCAGCCGCCGAGGGTCAGCGCTAAGGGCTGATTGCCATCCCCTTACCGGCTCGTTCACGCGGGGTACATCCGACCGCGTGCTATGCTGCCGCGCGCAGGGCCCGCGACGACCGGCGGCCGCAACGGCTCGACTTGAGAACGACTAAGACGCCAAAGGCCCTGATTCCAAAGGCCCTGAGGCCGGGTGCCCCGGCCTCGAGGCCCCCGAGCCTTCTCGGCTGGCGCCAGCGCCGGAACCCAAGGGGTGGCATGTGGAACAGGTATTTGGCTGGATTGGGCAGATCTTCCAGACCCTGCTCAGGTTCCTGCCCTGGCTGGTGATCGTGCCCGCGACCAGCGGCGGCGTGGCCTTCGTTCATGGACACCGCATCAAGGAATGGAAGCCGGGCCTGCACTGGTACTGGCCGCTGGTGACGACCTACAAGCTCATGACCACGGTGCGGCAGACTCAGCGCATCCAGTCCAAGGTGATCATGACCAAAGACCTGAAGACCGTCACCGTCGGTGCCCTGGTGACCTACTACATCGACGACGTGGTGGCCGCCCTCGTGAAGATCGCCGACCTGCCTTCCGACATCATCGAGCGCTCGCAGGGGGCGATCCTCGCCGAGGTGAGCGAGAGGACGCTGGAGGAGATCCAGCGCGACCGCATCGCCTTCAACCTGGGCCTGACCGCCAGGGTCGGCGACGCGCTCAACGGCTACGGCGTGCAGGTGCTGCAGGCCCAGCTGTCGGAGTTCGCCCCATGCCGGGCCTTCGCCATCAACGGCCACGCCGCGGTGGGCAACTATTCGCTTTGGACGGGGTTCTGAGGGGCGTGGGCGACAGCGCTGGGCCAACGCTAAAGAGGTGGCATGCACTTCTTGTCCCTGGGCGTGGGAGGAGCCTTGCGCCTCTGGCTTGAGGTGAGGCTAACCGACTGATCCAACGAGCCAGTCCATAACTTCCCACAACTTTCGTGACACTTGCGCTTGGTCCTCGCGGCCCGCTTCGCCGGCGAGCTTGGTCCCAAGCTCCTCGAGTTGAGCGAGAGCTCGTTCACTGGGCAGGCCGCAGCGAGCCGGCAAGAGTGTCGGGGCTCTCGCCCCGCTCGACCCAAACCTACGGGGCTCCGAGCGCGGCGCGGAAGCGCTGGGCGATGGCCGCGCCGTCTTTCTCGGGGAGCGCCCACGGGTCCTCGGTGAGCGCAATTTTGGCGACGGCGAGTGCGGGGCCGGGCGTCTTGAACAGGAAGTCCGCCAGCTCGCCAACGGCGCTCTGCTCGGTGACCGTGCGCGTGCTGGCGATGCCGAAGGCCCGGCCGACGGCAGCGATGTCGGTGCGAGCCGAGGTGAGGCCGCGCTGGCGGCCGGTCTCGCCGAAGCTCTCGTTGTCAAGCACCAGGATGGCAAGGTTGGCGGGCGCCTGATCGGCAACCACGCCGAGCGAGCCGATGCCCATCAGCATCTCGCCGTCGCCGGTGATGCACACCACGCGTCGGCCCGGCTGAGCCAGGGCCACACCCAGCGCGGTGGGCACCGCGAGACCCATGCCGCCCCACGAATAGAGATACTCGGGGCTGTCGCCGGCGGCGAAGGCGTCCCAGGTGGGGCTGCCGAGCCCCAACACGATGAGCGCATCGCCGCGCTCGGCGAGGACGCCTGCCACGAAGGGTCGGCGGGCGATCTTGTTGGGTATCGCGCTCATTTCTGTCCGAACCCCTTGGCGCCGATGATGCGCTGACCGACCAGCACGGCCGTGCTGGTGCGGCTGTAGAAGGCGAGGTCGGCCGCCGCGGCGAAGGTCTCGCCCACCTCCTCGGCCCTGTCCACCGGGAAGCACTTGACGCCCACGGCCTCGAGCGCCGGCCGCGTCGCCTGCCCCATCGGCACCTGCCACGGGTTGAACTCGCCCCACTGGCCGCGCATGGTGACAAGCATCAGGCAGGGCGCCCGGAACGCCGCGGGTAGCCCCAGCGCGTTGATGCAGTTGCCCACGCCGGATGACTGCATGGCGAGCATGGCCCGGCTGCCGCCGAGCCAGCAACCGGTGGCGACGCCGACCCCCTCCGGCTCGGTGGAGAGCGTGACGAGGCGCATGGCGGCCTCGGCCTCCACCATCCTGAGGAGCCGCGTCAGTCCACCGTCCGGCACGGTCAACACGGTGGCGATGTTGCGCGCCTGCATGGCGCGGAACACGTCGGCGGACCAATCGTGGGTGCTCATGGGGCGCTAAACCTTGCTTGCGATACTTGGAAGCTGCCCGGCACGTTGCCGATGAGGCGGCGGCCGTGGACCACGCGCAAGCAACAATGCAGGTCCTCCACGCGATACATCAGGGGGTCCTCGTAGACAACGGTCTCGCGCCGTTCGGGGGATCTTGGAATTCAGGGATCATGCGGAAAGCATGGAAAAAGTCCAGGAGCCGATCTGGTCCGCTCGAACTCGGGCGACGACCTTCTCCTCGCCGGCGCGGCTGGCGCGCGATATGGGCCTTGATCCGGCCCATGTCCGAGCGCGCTTGTCTTAGCCAAGCTGCTCGGCGAGCCGGGAACGAACCGCCGTCAACGAACCGCCGTCAACGAACCGCTGTGCACGAACCGCTGTGAACGAACCGCTGTTTCGTCGCATCGCCAGACAATGTCACCGCTGGTTTCGGCGACTGCCTCCCCTGATCATCACCCACGTTGAGGTTA
>JAFMSC010000498.1 GCA_017353825.1 Hyphomicrobiaceae bacterium
GCGGGGCGGGCAGCTGCCGGCCTTTCTGGATGGCGCGGTGGACCTCACGTTCGCTGAGGCCGCGCGCCTCTACAACCTCCAGATCACCGGCGGCTCCACGGCGGTGCGCTTCACCGGCCAGGTCGGCATGCGCTTCGTCGGCGCCGCCGCGCGCTCCATGCTGATCGGCGCAGCCGCCCGCCGCTGGGGCGTCGCCACCCAGCATCTGACCGCCATCGACGGCGTGGTTTCGGACCCAGCCAGCGGACGCAGCGCGCGCTACGGCGAGCTGGCGCTCGAAGCTGCCGGCCTCAGCGTCCCGGCTACCCCGCGCCTCAAGCCGCGCCAGGAATTCAAGATCATCGGCACGCCGGTGCCCCGGCTTGACATTCCCGCCAAGGTGCAAGGCGCCGCCGGTTACGGCATCGATGTCGAGCTTGCCGGCATGCTCTACGCCGCGGTGAAGGCCGCCCCCGTGCACGGCGGCCGGCTGCTCGCTGTCGATCCGGCAGCTGCGCTTGCCATGCCCGGCGTGGAGCGCGTCGTGCGGCTGGAGCGGGCCGTCGCCGTGGTGGCGCGGAGCTACTGGCAGGCGAGCCGCGCGCTTGCCGCGCTCTCGCCGCAGTTTTCCGATGGCGACAACGGCGCCGTCAGCTCGTCCACGATCTTTGCCGCACAAGCTGCCGCGCTCGCCTCCCGATCGGGCAAGCCAGCGCACAGCGTCGGCGACGCCCAGGCCGCGCTCCAGCGTGCCACGGTCGGCCGAGCGGTCGAGGCCACCTACCAGGTGCCCTTCCTCCATCACGCATCGATGGAGCCCATCAACGCCACGGCACAGTTCAAGGACGGCAAGCTCGCCGTGTGGGCTGGCGAGCAGGATGGCCTCGGCAGCAAGGCCAATCTCGCGAAGTGGACGGGCCTCAGGGCCGCCGACATCACGCTCTTCCCGTTGCCGGTAGGCGGCGCGTTCGGGCGGCGCGCGGCCGCTGCCGCGGACTACCTCGATCAAGCCGCGCGCATCGCCATGGAGGCCTCCCCGCGTCCCGTCAAGATGATCTGGAGCCGTGAGGAGGACTTCGCGCAGGGCACCTACCGCCCGGCTCTGGCGACCACCATACGCGCCGTTCTGGACGCCGATGGCCGCCCGGTTGCGTGGTCGCAACTGTTCATCGAGAACCCCGCGGTCGGCGGCGACACAGCCTTCACCATCCCTTATCTGATCCCCAACCAGTCGATCCGCTCCGTCGCCATACCCTCGCACGTGCGTGTCGGCATCTGGCGCAGCGTTGCTCACTCCCAGCATGCCTTCTACACGGAATGCTTCATCGACGAGCTGGCGCATGCCGCCGGCCAGGACCCCTTCACCTACCGCCGCGACCTCCTTCCCACCGGATCGCGCCACCGCCGCATCCTGGAGACCGCCGCCGCCAAGGCCGGCTGGGGCGAGGCCCTGCCGTCAGGCGTCGGCCGCGGCATCGCCCTGGTCGAGAGCTTTGGCACCATCGTGGCCCAGGTCATCGAAGCCTCGCTCGGCCGAGGCGGGCTGCCCCGCGTAGCCCGCGTCACCGCCGCCGTCGATTGCGGCGATGTGTGCCACCCTGATACGGCCGTGGCCCAGGTCGAAGGCGCCATCGTCATGGGCCTCAGTGCAGCCATCGCCGAGGAGATTACCATCGACGCTGGCGCGGTGGTGCAGCGGAGTTTCCCAGACTACCCTCTCCTCACCCTCGCCCAGACGCCGCCTCGCATCGAGGTGCATTTCGTGAACAGTGACGCCCCCTGGGGCGGCCTCGGCGAGCCCGGCCTGCCGCCCGTGGCCCCAGCCCTGGGCAACGCCATTTTCGCCGCGTCCGGCCACCGCCTGCGCACCCTCCCCCTCGCCGCCGCCGCGCGACGCCTCGCCGCAGGTTGAGTGTCAGGCCCCTCGGGTCCGATAGCGTGGCTTGAAGGCTAGCTTCGGTGTAACGCTGTCTGCCACAGACGGGTGTACAGCGAACCTTGCCACAACGTCGCCTTCGGCCTATGCGACGACTCGCTTTACAGACGTTCGTCGCGTGGGAGCTGACCCCGCGTTTTGGAACACGTCCCAGGCCAATGCTTCTCTGGCTCGCATTCGCGCTCCTGACGGCCGTGGTGCTCGCGTGGGTGCTAGCACCCCTGGCGAGGCCGTCGCCCGCGCCTGAAACCGGCGCGTCCGCAGACGCGGGCGCGCGCGCCGTCTATCGCGACCAACTCGCCGAGATCGAGGCCGAGCGCGCCGATGGCCTGATCGGCGCCACCGAGGCGGAGGGGGCGCGCATCGAAATCTCGCGCCGGCTCCTGGCCAGCGCCATGCTCTCCGACGAGCGCGCCTTGAATGTCACACGGCGCAGTATTACGCACGCCAAGGTCACCCTCGCGGTTGCCGTCGCCGTCCCTCTTCTGGCACTTGTCCTCTATCTGACCCATGGTTCGCCCGCCATGCCTTCGGGCGCGTTCGCCTCGCGCACCGGCGCCGCGCGCGGGGACGCCGATCTCGCGCGCATGGTTGCCCAGGTCGAGGCGCGCCTGGGCAACGTCCCCGACGACGCCAAGGGCTGGGAGGTGATCGCCCCGGTCTACCTGAAGCTCGGTCGTTACGCGGATGCCGCCACGGCCTACGCCAACGCCATCCGCTTGCAGGGCGATAGCGTCAGACTGTTGGACGGTCTCGCCGAGGCCTCCATGCTCGCCAACGACGGCCTCGTCAGTGAGGAGGCGCGCAATGCTTTCGAGAAGCTGCTCAAGCTGGAGCCCAGCCGCGCCGAGCCGCGCTTCTGGCTGGCCGTGGCCAAGGAGCAGGACGGGCGTCTCACCGAGGCGCTGGCAGACTACTCAGCGCTCCTCGACGAGGCTCCCCCCGAGGCGCCCTACCGCGCCTCGCTTGCCACCCGGATCAAGGAGGTCTCGGCCCGCATGAGCGACACCACTGCGACCATGTCGCCCGGCCCGAGCGCGCCCGCAAAGGCGCCACCTGGCCCGAG
>JAFMSC010000016.1 GCA_017353825.1 Hyphomicrobiaceae bacterium
GGTGGTCAACGACAAGGTGGCGGCCAACACGGTGGACGAGCTGATCGCCCTGGCGAAGGCGCAACCCGGGAAGCTGGTATTCGCCTCCACCGGCCACGGCGGCATGCCGCACCTCGCCATGGAGCTTTTGAAACACACCGCGCAGATCGATCTCGTACACGTGCCCTACCCGGGGGCGGCACCGGCCGTGAACGACCTGCTCGGCGGTCACGTGCAGCTGATGTTTGCCGACATTCCGGTGCTGCTTGCCAGCGTGCAGTCGGGCAAGCTGCGCGCGCTGGCAATCGGCAGCCGCAGCCGTTTCGCGGGGCTGCCAGAGGTGCCCACCATGGCTGAGCTCGGCATGCCGCAGGTTGAGGCCGACAACTGGTACGGCCTCGTGGCTCCCATCGCCACGCCGCGGGCGGTGTTCGCCAAGCTATACGCGGCCACGGTCGAGGCTCTGCACTCCGCCGAGGTGAAGGATAAGCTCGCCGCGCAGGGCGCCATCGCGGTTGGCAACCCCTCGTCCGAGTTCCAGGCCTACGTCAGGAGCGAGACCGAGCGCTGGGGCAAGGTCATTGCCGCGGCTGGGCTCAAGAAGATCAAATAGCCTCGGCAGTCGCGCGTCGGCGTCAGGAAAAATCAATGCTGTCCCGCTTGCTCTTCCGATTGCCGATCCCAGACTGCTGGCCTCAGAGCTCGGTTTCCCACGCAGCCGGGATCAGCCTGTAGCCGGTGCCGCTGCGCACCAGGTGCGCGAAGCCCGGGAAGTGCAGGTGCATGCCTGTGACAGCCAAGCGGTCGGTGGCCACCATATCGAACACCTTGCGGCGCGAGGCGGCCGCCGCCTCCTGGTCGGTGTCGAACTCCATGCACACCTCGGGGCGGGCCGTCTGCACCTCGGGCACGTGCACGGTGTCGCCCCAGATCAAGAGCTGCGCGTTGCCGGAGCTCACCATGTAGGTGGTGTGGCCCGGCGTGTGGCCGGGGCGAGGAATGGCGGTGATGCCCGCGAACACCTCGCCCTCGCCCCTGAACAGGCGCCACCGGTCCTTGTAGGCCGCCACCTGTTCACGGCCGGCCTGGAAGTAGAGCTTCTTCTCCCGGTCGCTGGCTTCAGCCATTCTGGCATCGTCGAACCAATGCGCTGGCTCCCTCTCGTGCATCACCAGCTCCGCGTTGGGGTAGTTGCGTTTGCCTGTGGCCATGTCGGTGAGGCCTGCGGAGTGATCGGGATGCATGTGGGTGAGCAGCACCGCCTCGATGGTCGCGGGGTCGACGCCGGCCGCCTTGAGGTTGCCCAGCACCTTGCCGGCGGTGGGCTGCAGGTAGTTGCCGGAGCCTGTCTCGATCAGGGCAAGGCGGCCCGCCGAATAGACGAGGAAGGCGTTGACGGCGGTGCGGCGGGCCGGACGGAAGTTGTCGGTGAGGATGTGGCGCGCCTCGTCCTGGCTGATGTTGCGCAACACGTCCAGCGATCCGTCGAGGAAGCCGTCGCTGATGGCGGTGACAACGATGTCACCGACGCGGTGGTGGTAGACGCCGGGTACCTGCTGCTGCGGGGCCTTGACCATGCTGTTTCCTCCTCCTCTGGCGGTCTGGTCTTGGGTCCATTGTCAGTAGACATCGACGAACTTTGTGGCGCGCATGGAGGGGCGCTCAGCAAACGCGGCGTACCACGCCGAGAGCCTGGGGCGGCCGCCGCGCCAGGCGTCCGCGGAGAAACGAAAATCGAGGTGCGACAGCGCACAGCCGATCGCGATGTGGCCGATGTCGGGCTGGACGACGGGGTCGGGGCCTTCGGCCTCCAGGCGGTCGAGCACCAACGCCGTCTTCAGCCGGATGGCCGCCAGGTGGCCCTCGCTCTGCGCCTCTTTGGACCGCCTCAGCTCGGTGACCCTGAACACATTGAACTCCATCAGGCCGTCCCCCAGGGCTTGGCGTCGCAGTGCGGTCCAGCGCGCGGCCGGCTCGGAGGGAATGAGCCTGGGGCCGCCGTGCAGGGTGTCGAGGTACTCGCAAATGACGCGCGAGTCGTAGAGCACCGTGCCCTCGTCAAGCACCAGGGTCGGGATCTTGTTGAGGGGGTTCAATGCCGTGACGTGGGCGTTGGGCTTGTCGGCCGCCACGACGACGCGCTGGGTGGCGATGCGGCCGGCAAGGCCCACCTCGTGCGCGGCGACCATCACCTTGCGCACGAAGGGTGAGCGGGACGACCACAAGAGCTTCATCTGCACACGACCCCGACCCTTATCCTTCGTTGATTGTACCCGCCGCAGCGCGACCGGAACAAACCACAGTTGCTCACGTCTGCTCTGCGGAGCTACCCTGGCCCGATTGTGGCGAGCTTCGGGACATCGACAGGCATGGCAAGCCAACAGGACTCTCCTCTCACGACCTACCTCGACCATTTGGAGCGCGGGGAGCTGGCCTACCAGTTCAGCCCCATTGCCGGAAGGCCGGTGTTCTTTCCGCGTGTGCTGTGCCCTTTCACGGGCAGCGACCGCCTGGAATGGCGCGTCTCCAAGGGGCTCGGTACCGTCCACGCCACCACCGTCGTTTACCCCCAGGAGGGCAAGCCGTACAACGTGGCCCTGATCGATTGCGATGAGGGCTTCCGCCTCATGAGCCGGGTGGAGGACATCGCGCCCGAGGCGGTGCGGATCGGCCAGCGCGTGCGCTTTCGGGTGCACAGACCGGGCGGCGGCGAGGCGCTCTATCCGGTATTCGTGCCCATACCTGTTTCAGTTCCAGGAGAGGGCGCGTGATGGACGGGCTGAAGCGCGGCAGCGCGGCGATTGTAGGCGTAGCGGAATCCGACCTCGGCCAGGTCGCGGAGGGGATGTCCGTCATCGACCTGATGGCCCAGGGCGTCAGGCGCGCGCTCGACGACTGCGGGCTCGGCCTGAAGGATGTCGACGGCTTGTTCTGCGCCACGGCTCAGAGCCGGTTGTCGGTGCTAGCGCTCGCCGAGTATCTGGGCATCAACCCGCGGTTCCTTGGGTCCACCATCGTCGGCGGCTCCTCCTTTGAGTACCACGTGGCGCACGCCATGGGCGCGATCGCGCTCGGGCTCTGCAACGTCGCCGTCATCGCCTATGGCAGCACGCAGCGCAGCGTGGGGCGCAAGCAGGCCACCGTGCGCGAGGTCAACCCCTACGAGACGCCGTTCAGGCCGTTCATGCCGTCGAGCGCCTATGCACTGGCGGCTTCGCGCCACATGCACGAGTACGCCACCACGCGCGAACAGTTGGCGGCCGTGGCCGTGGCGGCGCGGGAGTGGGCGCTCTTGAACCCTGCGGCGTGGGAGAAGAAGCCGCTCACCATCGGGGACGTGTTGTCGGCGCGCATGGTGAGCTACCCCTTCACGGTGCGCGACTGCTGCCTCGTCACCGACGGCGGCGGCGCCATCGTCGTCACGTCGGCCGGGCGCGCAAAGTCGCTCAGGAAGAAGCCGGCCTATGTGCTGGGCTGCGGCCAGTCCGTTACGCACGCCAACATCTCTAGCATGCCCGACCTGACGGTGACGGGCGCGCTCGCTGCCGGCAAGGCGGCCTACGCCATGGCCGCGCTCGGGCCCGCCGACGTGGACGTCGTGGAGGTCTACGACGCCTTCACGATCAACACCATCCTGTTCCTGGAGGACCTGGGCTTCTGCAAGAAGGGCGAGGGCGGCCCGTTCGTGGCCGACGGACGGATCGCGCCCAACGGCAGCCTGGCCGTCAATACGAACGGCGGCGGCCTCTCCTACTGCCACCCCGGCATGTACGGTCTGTTCCTGCTGATCGAGGCGGTGCGCCAGCTCCGGGGTGAATGCGGTGCCCGCCAGGTGCCGGGATGTGAGGTGGCACTGGCCCATGGCAATGGCGGCGTCCTCTCCTCGCAGGCCACGGTGATCCTGGGGAGCGAGGCGACGGCGTAACGCTCAGCCGAGGGTGTAGTCCAACGTGACGTGATGCACGCCGTCGGCGGAGGTGGTGATCGTGAGGTCGCCTCGCAGGCCCGAAAGTTCATCTTTCCTGAGCCGGTTACGACGAACCCGAACGGGCGTGCCGCGCCAGGGTCGAACATCTCGCCATGCTGAAAGACGACGCTGCCCCGCCTGCCGGCCAGCGTGCCGTTGAAGACGTCCGGGCCCACGTAGCCGAACAACGCCTTCTTCCGGCTGGCAGACGAGCCTCCGCTTCGCTTTCGCCGACCAGATCGCCCGCGAAAATCCGCTTGATCAGGCGTGAGCAGGTGGGTGGGCCGAAGGCAAGGGGCACCGCGTCGTGGTTGATGTTTCGGAACGTCGCCATGGCTTTGATGGTCATACCCTATCCCTGGTTCGAAGATCTCTACAGTCATGGCAGCTCGTGAGGGTCTTCCACGTTCTTGCAGGCTCTCTCCCGCGAGCATCCGTGTCCCTCAACAGACGGGGCCAATGGGCAGGCGCCGCCTGTCTCAGCGTGCTTGGCAGCCCCGCAAGAGCCCGCGGTTGGTGCCGGGGGGCACGCCCCTGATCCGCACGTAGTGCCGCGCCAGATGAGCCTGGCTCGCGAAGCCACACGGGACGATACCCAGCGCAGCCAGCGGCCGCCGGGTCGTCCACCCTGGTATCGATGCTGAGTGGCGGGCGACTTCTGCGACACCCTCTGCGATCACCGGCGCCGTGAGCGCAGCATGCGTCGCTTGCCCGCCGGCAGGGCACCCCCGTTCCAGCTCTCCAGCGAGCCCCTTGCGTGGATGAGCACCGGGGTGGAGGCACTGGCGCCGCCCGGTCACCAGCTCCGAGCCCAGTGCCGGCCGTTGACCTCGATGAAGTCCATAGCGGGCCAATGCGCGCGCCTCGCCTCGAACACTCACGGGCTCCAATGAACGAGCGACGGGAGGGCGGGGTCAGACCCTGAGAGCCCCAAGGGTCACCCCATGGCGATCGGCGGCGCCGTGAGCTCCCGGCAGTCGGGCGCGAAGGCGAGCGGGGCGCCGGTGCGCGCCTCTAGGTCTGCCGGGCTCATCCCGTCCACCAGCTCGCGGACCACCATGCCGGCCGGCACGATGTCGATCACAGCGAGGTCGGTATAGACTCGGCGGACGCAGCGCACGGCCGTGAGCGGCAGCGTACAGGCCTCCAAGAGCCGGGGCTCGCCCTGACGGGTCGTGTGCTCCATGACAACCCACACGGCGCGGGCGCAGGCGGCGAGATCCATGGCGCCGCCGACCAGGGGCCCCTTGTCGGGGAGCCGCATGTCCCAGTTGGCGAGGTCGCCGTTGGCCGCCACCTGGAAAGCGCCGAGGATCGTCACGTCGATGTGGCCGCCGCGGATCATGGCGAACGACCAGGCCGAGTCTACGATTGAGCCGCCCGGGCGCAGCGTAATGCGGCGGCTGCCGGCGTCCACCAGGTCGGTGTCGATGCGGTCGGGCGGCGCCAGCGGGCCGGCGCCGATCACGCCGTTCTCCGACTGAATGAACACGTCCGCCTCGGGGCGCAGGTAGTCGGCCACATGCACAGGAATGCCGATACCCAGGTTGACGAGCATCCCGTCCTCGATGTCCTGGGCGGCGCGCCAGGCGATCTGCAGGCGATTGAGCGGCTGCATCGGTCAGGCTCCCACGGCGACGACGCGGTCGACAAAGGTCCCCGGCAGCTGCACACGATCATGGGGCATGGGCTCGGAGAGCACCGCGCGCACCTCCGCCACGGCCACGCGCGCCGCCATTGCCATCACCGGCCCGAAGTTCATCTGCGCATAGCGGAAGGCGAGATTGCCGTATCGGTCGGCCGCATCGGCGCGCACCAGCGCTAGGTCTCCCTTGATGGCCGGCTCCAGGATGTAATCGCGCCCCTCGAAGGTGCGCCGCTCCTTGCCACCCGCCAGCTCGGTGCCGACGCCAACGGGCGTATAGAAAGCAGGGATGCCCGCGCCGCCGGCGCGGATGCGCTCCGCGAAGGTGCCTTGTGGCACGCATTCCAGCTTGATCCTGCCCTCAACCCACAGCCGCTCGAAGGGCGAGGGTTCGTTGTCTCGGCCGCGCGCGGCAGTGCAGACCACTTTGCGCACCAGGCCGGCCTCGATCAGCTCGTGCGTCAGCGAGTAGCGGTGTGTGGCCGAGTTCACGACCAGCGTCAGGGCCTTGGGCGCGCGATCGCGCAGCGCACGGATCAGGACGTTGGGGAATCCGGCGCCGCCGAACCCCGAGATGAGCACGGTGGCGCCGTCGGGCACATCGGCAAGCGCCTCGGCCGCGCTGCCGGCACGCTTGTCGATGGACATGACCGCTCGCACTTTCCTTCCGCATCGGCTCTGCAACGTTGGTTGCCAGATATTGGATCACGCCGCGGATGGCCGGCCGCAGCCGGTCGCCTGCTCGTCACCCTCGCCCCTCGAAGGGCATCTTGGTGGCCTTGATGTTCATGAACAGGACGTTGGCGTCCAGCGGCAGGCTCGCCATGTAGCGGATGGCCGAGCCGCAGTGCGCTACGTCCATCACCGGCTCGGGCTTGATCTCGCCGTTGGCCTGGGGCACGCCGGCCTTCATGCGTCCGCCCAACGCGGTATCGGCATTGCCGATGTCGAGCTGGCCGCCGGCGATGTCGTGCTTGCGGCCGTCCAGCGCGATGCACTTGGTGAGGCCGGTGATGGCGTGCTTGGTGGCCGTGTAGGGCACCGAGTTCGGCCGCGGTGCGTAGGCCGAGATGGAGCCGTTGTTGACGATGCGCCCGCCCCTCGGGTTCTGCGACTTCATGATCTTGATGGCCTCCTGGGCGCACAGGAACGAGCCGGTCAGGTTCACGTTCACCACCGCCATCCACTGCTCGTAGGTGAGGTCCTCCATGGCGACCGGCGGGGCGCCCATGCCGGCGTTGTTAAAGAGGAAGTCGAGGCGGCCGCCGAAGGCTTGCCTCACCTCGGCGAACAGGCGCTTCACCTCGTCAGGCTTGCCCACGTCAGCCGGGATGCCCACCATCCGGCCGCCACCGGGCTTGGCCATGGCCACAGTCTTGTCGAGCTCCTCTTTGCGCCGGCCGGTGATGGCTACGTTCCAGCCGTCGCCCTGCAGGGCAAGCGCCGCCGCCTGCCCGATACCCGTGCCCCCGCCCGTGACCAGCGCCACCTTCCCCTGAGCCATCCCGTTTCTCCGTTTGGCTGATTGGCTAACCGATTGGGCGCAGCCTATCCGCTTCGCCGGTCTCGGCGCCAGCCATAGTCGGTCGGATCTTGGTCGCTCCCCGCAACAACAGCAGAGAGCCCGCCGGAGAAGACACCGCGGCTCCCTGCCTGCGACCGTCGCAACGCGGCTGGAATCGCTGCTATGCCTTGTTCACAGTCGCGGCGCCGGCCAGGGCCACCACCTCGTCCTGCGAGCCGGTGCCGCCAGAGCAGCCGATGGCGCCTATGATCTTGCCGTCGACCACCAGGGGAATGCCGCCACGCGATGCGATCACATCGTCCAGCGTCATGATGTACTTGGAGTCATTCCTCTGCACGGCGTCCTCGAACGCCTTCGTCGGCCGGCGGAAGCGCACGGCGGCGCGCGCCTTGTGCTCGGCGATGGTGATGGAGCCGAGCTGCGCGCCGTCCATGCGCGCGAAGGCAACCAGATTGCCACCCGAATCGACCACGGCGATGTTCATGGGCCAGCTGCGCTTGTTGGCCTCCCCCAGCGCCGCCTGCACCGCCGCTTGCGCCAGGTTCAGGGTGATCGGAGGCCCGTAAGGCGTGGCGAAGGGCGCCTTTTCGGGGATCGCATCGAGCGGGTTCGGCGCTGGCTGCTGGGCGCGCGCGCTTGCGCCGTCGAACAAGGCCGCGGTGGTGGCCGCCGCGCCCACGGCGATGCCCAAACGGCCGAGAAGCGCTCGGCGATCGACAGGCTCCTGCATCGGATGTCCTCCTCACTTTCTACGGGTTGCCCCCACTCGGAGTGATAGGGGCGTAGGATTGGCGTTTCCACTGTCCTTGACGACCTTGAGCTTTACACCGCATTCCCGATCCGCACCACTCCCAGCCGTGATGCGCCTGTTGTGCTGAATGCACGGGGGGATACGCGGGTCCAAGGCCCGCGTATCCCCATCGCAACGTTCTGCATAACAGCGCAGGCGGCTCACCGTTGCCATCGCACGCTTGTGAAGCCGGCGCGCTTGACATTGGCGACGGCGCATCGCAAAACTTAACTACATGGTTTACTATAGCAGCACCCAGCTCGATCTCGCCTTCGCGGCGCTTGCCGACCCGACCCGGCGGGCGATCGTCGATCGGTTGGCGGGCGAGCCGGAGCTGTCGGTAACCCAGATTGCCGCTCCGTTTCAGGTCTCGCTGCCGGCGGTCATGAAGCATCTGGACGTACTGGCGCGTGCGAGCCTGATCGAGCGCCACAAGATCGGGCGCACGGTGCGGTGCCGTCTGCGGCCGGGGCCGATGGAGGCTGCCATGCAGTGGCTGTCTCGCTACGAGCACTTCTGGACCGAGCAGCTTGATCGTCTTGCCGCCTTCCTTGAGGAGGACCCATGCTCACCAAGCCAAGCCTCACCCTCAAGCGCCGCATCAAAGCTGCACCGGCGCAAGTCTTCAGCGCGTGGACGGACCCGGCAAAAATAGTGCGCTGGTTTGGCCCCAAGGAGACCGTCGCAGGCTCGGTGCGCGCCGAGGTCGATGTGCGCACCGGCGGGCGCTACCAGATGAACTTCCAAACCGCCGACGGAGAACACCATCAGGTGAGCGGCGTCTACCGCGAGGTGGTGCCCGACAACCGGTTGGTCTTCACGTGGGCGTGGCGATCGACGCCGGAGCGCGAGTCGCTCGTGACCGTAACGCTGGTTGGCGACGGAGACGGCACCCTGCTGACGCTGCATCACGAGCAGTTCTTCGAGCAGGCGGCGCGCGACCGCCACGAGCAGGGCTGGACCGGCACACTCGACAAGCTCGAGCAGTTGTTCGCGTGACGGCGTGCGTGGCGGGGGCGGACCTCGCGCAAGCGCGCCAATTGAGAATTGCGACTAGAGGGGTCTGACCCCATGAAAGGAGACCGCGCATGGCCCAAGTAGCAACCCTGCGTCGCCCGAAGAGTGGCGCAAACAAAGCCGTCGTTGCCAAAGGCGCGGCGAAGCAGCCGCAGTCGTGGTCGCACGGTCAGTTCTACTGGAACGAGCTGAGAACGCGCGACGCGGAGCGGGCCAAGACGTTCTACGCCGAAACGGTCGGCTGGAAGTTCGAGGCCGCCTCAACGCCGGACGGCGATACTTACTGGGTCGCGACGTTCGGCGGCAAGCCGGTGGCCGGCCTGTTTCAGCTCGCCTCTCCGCGGTTCGACGGGGTGCCGGAAAGCTGGATGTCGTTTCTCGCCGTGGACGATGTCGATGCGCGGGTCGCCAAGGCGCTCAAGGTCGGCGCCAAGCTCGTTATGCCGGTGTTCGACGTGCCGGGGGTAGGCCGCATCGCCATGCTGCAGGAACCGAGTGGCGCCGGCGTGGGGTGGATTACGCCTGTCGGTCCGCGGACCGCCAAGGGAGGCGGCAAATGAAGCTCTACTATTTCGAGAGCTCGAATCCCCGCAAGGCGTGCGCTGTTGCGAAGTACCTCGGCTCGCCCGTCGAATTCGTGCGCATCGACCTGGGGAAGGGCGAGAACAAGACGCCGAGGTTCTTAGCCATCAATCCAAACGGCAAGGTGCCCGCACTCACTGACGGCGAGACGCGGATCTGGGAGGCCAACGCCATCATGGCCTACCTCGCGCGCGCGGCCGGCTCCGACCTGTGGCCGCGTCAGGATGACCGGCAGATCGAGCTCACGCGCTGGCTGAGCTGGAACGCCAGCCATTTCACGCGCCATGCCGCAACGCTCGTGTTCGAGCACCTCATCAAGCCGAACTTCCTGGGCCGCGGCCCGGACCCGAAGGTCGTGGATGAGGCCACCGGGCTCTTCAAGCAGTTCGCAGCCGTGCTCGATGAGCATCTCGGCGGCCGCACGTATATCCTGGGCGACACGCTCACCATCGCCGATTTCGCGGTTGCAGGCGCGCTTCCCGACGCGGACAGGGCCAAGATCCCCATCGAGGGGTTCACTGCGATCGAGCGCTGGCACGCTCGGCTCAACGAGCTGCCGGCCTGGCGCGAGCCGTTCCCCGCCCGTCCGCAAACCAGAGCTGCATGAGCTCTCCAACAGCAAGACCCTCCAAGGGAGTGCAAGGATGATCACGATTTCGGCCTTCAGATGGGTTCCCGACTTTGCCCAGGGCCAGGTGCGCGACCTGCGCGCGCGCTGGGCCCTAGAGGAGGCGGGCCTGCCCTATCAGACGCGCCTGCTCGACCAGGGCGACCAGGACAAGCCGGACTACCGGGCCCTGCAGCCCTTCGGCCAGGTGCCCATCCTCGAGGACGACGGCTTTGCGCTCTTCGAATCGGGAGCCATCGTGCTCTACATCGGCGAGCAGAGCGAGACGCTGCTGCCGAAGGAGCCCAGGGCCCGCGCTCAGGCGACGCAATGGCTGATCGCCGCGCTCAATTCCATCGAGCCGTTCGTCGCGGAGGTGGCGCGGATCGATATCTTTTTTGGGGATCAGGACTGGGCCAAGCTGCGGCGCCCGGGCGCCGTGGCGTTCGTGCAGCGGCGTCTTGCCGGCCTCTCCAACGCGCTTGGCGACAAGCCCTACCTCGATGGCGACCGCTTCACCGCGGGGGACTTGATGATGACCACGGTGCTGCGCATCCTCAAGCATACGGACATCGTCACCAGCGACAAGCGCCTGGCTGCCTATGTCGAGCGCTGCACGGCGAGGCCGGCCTTCAAGCGCGCGTTCGATGCGCAGATGGCAGATTTCAAGAAGGCGGCGTGACCGACGCGGTTGCGCGCGCCGGGTGGTGAGGCCGCCCGCCGAGGGGCGCACGCGAGAACACAATCTCTCAAGAAGGCAGACAACGATCATGAAGAGATTCCTGGCCGTCTATCTGGGGTCGAAGGACTCGAGCGCATTCAAGCAGTGGAAGGCGATGGGCGAGGCTGAGCGGAAGGAGCGTCAGCGCGCGGGCATGGAGGCGTGGATGCGCTGGAGCAAGGTGCACGAGAAGTCCATTATCGAAGCGGGTGGGCCGCTGGGCAAGACCAAGCGCGTTGATGGGAACGGCGTGTCGGACACCACCAACATGCTGGCCGCCTATGTCGTCGTCGAGGCCGACTCGCACGAAGCCGCAACGCAACTGTTCGCAAACCATCCGCATTTCTCGATTTTCCCGGGCCAATCGGTGGAGATCATGGAATGCCTGCCCAGGCCCAAGGTGTAAGCGAAAACGGAACGGACCGGCCCCGCGAGGTGGAAGACACGGGGGCGCGCCGACGATTCGTTCATCCGGTGCTCTTGAGTGAGGGGCTGCGGCCATCGTCTGCGCAGGCAGCGCGAGCTCGGCTCAGCCTCAATCGAAGCACTCACGTTCAGTACCGGCGTGATCGCCAAGACGCTCCAATCAGCAATGACCGTGCCTACCCCTGATCAGGACCAACCCGGGAGGATATGATGCCGATCGCCGCACAGAAGATCACACCCTGTCTGTGGTTCGACACCGAGGCCGAGGAGGCAGCGAACTTCTATGTCTCCATCTTCAAGAACTCCAAGATCGCCAGCGTCAACCGCTACGGCAAGGAAGGCCACGACGTGCACGGCAAGCCTGCGGGCTCGGTGATGACCGTGGAGTTCGAGATCGAAGGGCAAAAGTTCGTGGGCATCAACGGCGGCCCGCAGTTCAAATTCACCGAGGCGGTCTCGTTCCAAATCCCCTGCAAAACGCAGGAGGAGGTCGACTATTACTGGACCAGGCTCACCGAAGGGGGCAAAGAGGTGGCCTGCGGCTGGCTCAAGGATAAGTTCGGCCTTTCGTGGCAGGTGGTGCCCAAGCAACTGTCTGAAATGCTGTCTGACAAGGACACCGCCAAGGCGGGGCGCGTCACCAAGGCGTTCCTGAAGATGAAGAAGTTCGACATCGAAGCCTTGAGGCGGGCGTTCGAAGGAAAGGAATGACGGCCGCCACCCGCCTTGGCTGAGGGCTGGTGCCATGCCGAGAATGATTCTCACCGGGTCCATTCGGCAACACGCCGGCGGGCATGCCGCCGTTGCGGTCGGCGGCGAGACCGTACGCGCAGCGATTGCGGCGCTCGAGGAAGCCCACCCGGCGTTGCGCGGCTGGGTGGTCGATGAGCGCGGCGCGCTGCGGCGCCATGTGAAGCTGTTTCATCGCGGCGCGTCGGTGTCGCTCGATGCAGCCGTTGGCCCGGAGGAGGAGGTCCACGTTGTTGCGGCAATCTCTGGAGGCTGAAATATGACTGAACTGCTTGTCGGCACCAGGAAGGGCCTCGTGGTCCTGCGCGGCCGGCGTGGTGGAACGTTCGAAATGGCGGCGCGGACCTTTGCCGGCGAGGTGGTGGAGTTCGCCACACGCGACCCCAGGACCGGGCGCTATTTCGCAGGCGTGACACACGGCCAGTTCGGGCCGCACTTGTTCTACGCCGACGATCCGGCGGGCAAATGGGAGCAGGCCGAAGGCCCCGCCTTTCCGCCGGGCGCGGGCGCCGCGGTGGAGCGCATCTGGGCGGTGCAGCCCGGGGCCGGCGAAGACGAGCTGTGGTGCGGCGTGGCACCGGCGGCGCTGTTCCACAGCCTCGACGGCGGCAGGAGCTGGAGCCTGGTGCGGGCGCTGTGGGATGTGCCCGAGCGCGTGCATTGGGAAGGCGGAGCGGGCGGGCTGTGCCTGCATTCGATCTGTCCCTGGCCGGCCGATCCGAACCGCCTCGCCGTCGGCATCTCGTCGGCAGGCGTATGGCTCACGGACGACGGCGGCAAGAGCTGGCGGCGCAGCGTCAAGGGCCTCGTACCGCGCTATTTGCCGGAGGAGGCACGCAAGGACACACACGCCTACTGCGTCCATAATATGCACCGGGCTGCGGGCCAGCCCACGACGCTCTACATGCAGTTCCACGGCGGCGTGTACCGCTCCGACGATGCTGGCGCGAGCTGGATCGATATCGGCACGGACCGTGGGCTTCCCTCCGACTTCGGCTTCCCGCTGGCCATCGATCCCAGCGATCCGGATCGCGCGTTCGTCATCCCGCTAGCGGCCGATGCGGACCGGGTGACGCCGGGCGGGCGCGTGTGCGTTTATGAAACGCGCGACCGTGGCGCAACCTGGAACGCCCTGGCCAACGGCCTGCCTCAGACCCAGGCCTACCTCACGGTGCTGCGCCAGGCCTTCTGCAGGGACAGCGACACGCCGCTCGGCCTCTATTTCGGCGCCCAGAGCGGAGAGGTTTTCGGCTCCGCAGACGGCGGCGCGAGCTGGTCAACCGTTGCCGCCCGCCTCCCGCCGGTGTTGTCGCTGCGCTGTGGGTGAGGCAGGTCAAGGAGCCGTGCCACACGGGGTGGCCTGTAGGCTGTCCCCGGCCTGACGACCTCCTGCCCGCGGTGCTTCGACAGGCTCGCGCAACGTGGGCGAAACGGCGATCACCGCGCCCCCGCGCAAGCAGATCAAGCCCCCGCGCAAGCAGATCAGAAAGCGCCCGGGCCGAAGCTTATCGGGCGTCGGAGACGCTCTTTGAGCCAAGCGCCATCACGTCGACAAGGGAGGGCGGCAGGCGACGCCGGCTATGGCGAGGTGAGCGGCCCACTCGGTGTAACGATCCGCAGACCCCCAGCAGCCCTCAACGGCGCCGCGGTGCGGAAGTATGCCGAGGGTCAACGGCCGCAGGTCACCCGACCGCTGAGACACGCCTGGGCTCGCTTTGACGCCTGCGCGTCCGGATGCGTACCTACGAAACGCTCAAGCGTCGCCAACAACTCTTCGGCATGACGGCGGTCGCCGTGCAGAACCGCCCAATTGACGCCATCGGCTATCATCGCCCCGATCTTGCGACAACCATCGGGCTGTCCAAGCAGGCATTGCCCCAAAGCGGCCGCATGGATTTCCGCAATTCGCTCGTGCTCGGCGAGGGCCCGAACTTCGGCCTCCGCCAGACCGCACAACCCAATGCAGTCCTCCAACGAAATCATGGCGTTTTCCTCCCAGGAAACGCGACCTGTTCCCTCTTGGCTTTCTCCGGATGAGCCTACTGCTGGGACCGATCGCGAGCCAGTCCTCGCCGTGCATTGCAGCATCGTGGGGCCGGTGCGTGCGGGGCCGCAGGCCGATCGGCTTTAGGCGGCCTTCCTGGTCGGCGGTGGTGGCTGCAGCTCCCTGGAGCCCGACATGGCAATCGCCCAGTTCCGCTGCCACGCCTCCGCCACCTGGATCCAGAGCTTGAACGGGACGAGCGTCATCTCCCCGAGCCGTAGCATTTCCGACACCGGATCGGCAAATGGCGGTCCGGAGAATGCCGGCGTCTGAAACCGCATTGCCTCGGCCACACCCCCTTGCGATTTGAGCCGCCGCTCCCAAGCGTCCATGACCTGATCGATCATATGCGTCTGCATCTTCGAAGCCTTGAGAAGGTACTCTCTTGCCGCAATGGCGGCATGGTCAGGCCAGCCCATCGCATGGTGCGCCGCCGTCATCTGATCCAGAACCTTCGTCAAGCAACGGTCATTGGCAGAGAAGATCTCGTCGCGCCATTGCTCCAGCGCCTCAAATGCGCTTGTCACCGCCTGGCGTGCCTCGCCGCCCAGCGAAGCCAGCTTGTCTATGTCTGCGGCGCTCATCATGCCTTAGCTCCTTTTGCACGTCGTACTGGAGCGGGAGCGAAATCTGAAAGCTCCCCGCGGAATTTGCGGCCGGGTGCCAAAATCAGGACGGATCCGCGAAGAGCGTCCGTCCCGTCCGGCGGTGTTTCCTGCAGAAGCCCATCGCACAACCGGGCTTCGTGCCCATGGCGGCTTTCCTGTCCTGCGCGAGCCCCGTCGCCTCGCCCTTCCTGGAGATCTGCTCGAGACCTCCTCGAGACCTGCTCGTCAGGGGTAAGTCCACCAGCAACGAGAAGCCGATGCGGCCAGCGGGAGCTCTTCCGAACAATGGGTTGAAACACCTATTCTTCGCAAAAAGTACCCTCAGTCTGTCGCATTGGCCCGAGAATGCCGGACGGGTTCAAGCGGCACGGCGCGTCCTTCGGCCGGCGGACGCTCGCCCAAATCCACCTCCCAACATCCGCCGGCACCGCCGCGCTCGGTGCGAGTGCCATACGGCGCGCGACGGCGTCGGTGACGGCGTCTGTAGAGTGCCACGTCCATGCAACATTGCGGTTGGTACGCCAAGGTCGCCGCCAATGAAGGTGGCAAGCTAAGACGCCTGGGCCGGCAAGTCGTCCTATCGGCTGGCTGGGACAGCCGCTCAGGACAGCAAGCAAGCCCATTCAGGGTTTGCCCCAATGCCTGGAGACTCGGTGCCAAATCATCCTCTCAAGAGCGGGCTGGGTCCTCGTGTCGAGATCATGCTGCCGATTTCGCGCGAGGGGTGATGTGCCCCGCCGACTGCGACGATGCCGATGCGCAAGTGCGGTCAACTCGACGAGGGGGTCGCCGCCCGCGCGGGGCGCCGGGGCGCATCTTGGCGGGGGCGCTCGCCGTTTGCGAGGCAAGTTGCGAGGCGGTCTCGGGATCCTCGGACGCGCCATCTTTAGCACAGGCCAGGATCGCGTTAGCACAGGCCAGGATCGCGTTTCGATGGGCCGATCAATCAAGCCGCAGCATGACCTTCAGCGTACCAGCGTCGTTGTGTCGCTGGTCGGGTGCGTCGCGTTCCTCACAGCTTCCTGCCAGCGGGCCGGTGTTCTGGACCCCAGAGGGCCGGTGGGGTCGGCGCAGCGGCTCATTCTCTTCGACTCCACGGCGATCATGCTCGTGGTCGTGGCTCCAGTGATCCTGGCAACCCTGGCCTTTGCCTGGTGGTACAGATCCTCCAATCCGCGCGCCGTCCGCAGCTCGGAACTGGCTTACGAGGGCCGCATCGAGTTTGTCGTTTGGTCGATCCCGGCGCTCACCGTGCTGCTTCTCGGCGGCGTCATCTGGATCGGCTCGCATCAGCTCGATCCGCGGGCAACACTTCCTGCCAAGGCCGCCCCGCTCAAAGTGGACGTGGTCGCACTCGATTGGAAGTGGTTGTTCATCTACCCCGATCAGGGCATCGCCGCGGTCAACCAGTTGACCATCCCCGTCGATACCCCGATCGCGTTCAGGGTCACCTCGGCGACGGTGATGAACTCCTTCTTCGTACCGCAGCTTGGCAGCCAGATCTACGCCATGGGTGGCATGACCACCCACCTCAACCTGCTTGCGAGCGAGCCGGGCGAGTACACCGGCATTTCCGCAAATTTCAGCGGTCAGGACTTCGCGCGCATGCGGTTCCTCGTGAAAGCGGAGCCGGCCGACGATTTCGGAGGCTGGGTTGCGCAGGTGCGCACCACCGGGTCTGCGCTCGACGCCGCTTCCTTCACCGAGCTGGCGAAGCCGGGCACGATTCCGCCCACGACCTACCAATCCGTCGCGCCCAAGCTGTTCGAGCGCATCGTCGAACGGACGGCGGCCGGCTCCGCAAGAGATCGTGTCGGGACCGCGTGGTGTCCACCGGTGCCGCAGGAAGAGCCTTGAGATGTTCGGCAAGTTGAGCTGGGCGGCAATACCTTTCCACGAGCCCATTCCGCTGATCAGCACCGCCGTCGTCGCCGCCATCATGCTGGTCGCGCTCGCGGTCGTCACTGCCAAGGGCTGGTGGCCCTATCTGTGGCGCGAGTGGCTGAAGAGCGTCGACCACAAACGAATTGGCGTCATGTACGTGACCTTGGGGTTCGTCATGCTGCTACGGGGCTTTGCGGATGCGCTCATGATGCGCTCGCAGCAGGCCTTCGCCGTCGGCAGTTCCCAGGGCTACCTGCCCCCCGAGCACTACAATCAGGTTTTCTCCGCCCACGGTACGATCATGATCTTCTTCGTGGCCATGCCGCTCGTCATTGGGCTCATGAACTTTGTCGTGCCATTGCAGCTCGGTGTGCGCGATGTGGCGTTTCCGGTCCTCAACTCAGTCAGTTTTTGGCTCACCGCAGCGGGCGCACTCCTGGTCAACATGTCGCTTGTGATCGGCAATTTCGCGCGTACCGGGTGGATGGGCTATCCGCCACTGTCCGGGCTCGCGTTCTCCCCCGACGTCGGCGTCGACTATTACCTTTGGTCGTTGCAGATCTCAGGGTTGGGCACGCTGTTCACCGGGGTCAACTTCGTGACCACGATCCTCAAGCTGCGCGCGCCGGGTATGACCTATTTCCGTATGCCCGTGTTCTGCTGGACCGCGTTGGCGGCGAACCTGCTTATCGTCGCCGCGTTTCCCATACTGACCGCGACGTTCCTCATGCTGCTGCTCGACCGCTACCTCGGCATGCACTTCTTCACCAACGAGGCCGGCGGCAATCAAATGATGTACGTCAATCTGTTCTGGGCCTGGGGCCATCCCGAGGTCTACGTCCTGATCCTGCCGGCCTTCGGCGTCTTCTCCGAGGTGGCCGCGACCTTCTCCGGCAAGCCGCTGTTCAGCTATCGCTCTATGGTTCTCGCCACGCTGGCGATCTGTGTCCTTTCCTTCATGGTCTGGCTGCACCACTTCTTTACAATGGGGGCGGGTGCCAACGTCAACGCCTTCTTCGGTATCATGTCGGCGATCATCGCCGTGCCGACCGGCGTCAAGGTCTTCAACTGGCTGTTCACCCTGTTCCGCGGCCGCATCGTGTTCGCGACGCCGATGCTGTTCTTGATCGGCTTCATCGTCACGTTCGTCATCGGGGGGATGACGGGCGTTCTGCTGGCGGTTCCGCCGATCAACTTCGTGCTGCACAACAGCGTGTTCCTGGTCGCCCATTTCCACAACGTCATCATCGCCGGAACGGTATTTGGTGCGCTGGCGGGCTACAATTACTGGTTCCCGAAAGCGTTCGGCTTCACCCTCGACGACCGGCTCGGCCAGTGCAGCTTCTGGTGCTGGCTCATCGGTTTCTATCTGGCCTTCATGCCGCTCTATGTCCTTGGACTGATGGGCATGACCCGGCGTCTTCAGCACATCGCCGACCCGAGCTGGCGGCCGTGGCTGCTGGTCGCCGGCGCCGGCGCCATCGTCATCTTCTGCGGCATTCTCTGTCAGATCGCCCAGCTCTACGTCAGCATCCGCACGCGCGAGCGCCGCCGCGACGTGACGGGCGATCCTTGGAACGGCCGCACCCTGGAATGGGCGACCTCATCACCGCCACCGGCCTACAACTTCGCCGTGCTGCCCAAAGTCGAGACGATCGACGCCTTCTGGGAGATGAAGCGGCGGCGACGGCGCCCCGCGACGGCCTATGAAGCCATCGAAGTGCCGCACAACAGCGCCACCGGCATTGTCATCTCCTTCTTCGCGGTCGTCGCCGGCTTCGCCCTGATCTGGCACATCTGGTGGCTGGCGATCGCGGGCCTTCTGGCGGCTGCCGCCACGGTCGTTGCCTTCGGATGGAGCGATGAGCGCGAGCACCGGATTCCGGCCGCCGAAGTCGCGCGCATGGAGCGGACCCGGGTGAGGCTCGGAGGGTCCGCATGAAGACGGAGACGCTGGAGGGCCCTCCCATTGAGTCGGCGGAGCGGCGCCACACCGGGCCTGCCCCGGCGCGCATCGTCGTCGGGTATGGGTTTTGGATCTTCATTCTCAGCGACATGGTCATGTTCTCGGCGCTGTTTGCGGCTTACGCGGTCCTATCGGGGAATACCGCCGGCGGGCCGACGGGGGCCGAGCTGTTCAACCTTCGCAATGCCTTCATCCTGACCATCTGCCTATTGTTTTCGAGCTATACCTGCGGGCTTGGCGCGCTCTCAGCCGAAAGGCTGCGGCAGGACGGCTTTCTAACGTTCGCTGCCCTCACGTTCGTGCTCGGTGCCGCCTTTCTTTTCATCGAGATCTCCGAATTCGCGGGCATGATCGACAAAGGCGCGGGTCCGTCACGCAGCGCCTTCCTGTCCGCCTTCTTCACCTTGGTCGGCATGCACGGCACCCATGTCAGCCTTGGCCTAATCTGGCTGGCTTTCATGATGGCCCAGGTCGCCGCCAAGGGCTTAGGGGCGGTCGTGCGTCGGCGCGTATTGTGCTTCAGCCTGTTCTGGCATGCGCTCGATATCGTCTGGGTCGGGGTGATGACCCTGGTCTACCTGATTGGAGTGCAATGATGAACGGTGACGACCATCTGCTCGAGGACCGGACACCGGGCGTCGAATCGCACGAAGCCATGGCCAGCGTGCTGTGGTACACGGTTGGGCTCGGGCTCGCGATCGTGGCGACGATCGCCTCTTTCATTGTCGCGCAAACCAGTTTGCTGTGGCCGCCCGGCATATCGGTCGGACTGATCGTGCTTGCCCTGGCGCAGATGGGCATTCACCTCGTCTTCTTCTTGCATCTGGGCAGCGGCCCCGACGACACGAACAACATCTTGGCCCTCGCCTTTGGGGTGCTGATCGTGTTTCTCGTGATCGCCGGCTCCATCTGGATCGTGGCCAACCTCAACGCCAATATGACGACCATGCCCATAAAGTGACCGGCAGCGGCAGGCATTTTGGGCGGGCCGGGATGCTGTCGCCAATTCGCGCGAGCCAGAACCTCAGGAGCTTCCTCACTTGGCACCGGATCAAGAAGGGTCGCGCTCTCGCCGTCAGCAATGGCGAAATTGGGCCATCAGCCTGCGTGGGCCCCCCACCCATGTCGGCGATGCGGCGTGAATGGCAGGCTCCCGGGTGGGGGCTTAGAGCGCGCCGGATCCAGGCAACGATCGTGGATCAGCAGGGTTTGACGCAAAATCGCGCAAGTTTGAGCAAGACCGGCAGAGCGTTTCCGGGAGTAGGGAGTTTACCTGCAGCGGTCTGCCGCGGGCTCTGATAGCCGCCCGCCCGGAAAGGGCAAAGCCGAAAGCAGCCTCAGAGAACCGGTTCTGAGGGCTGAACGAGAAATCCCCATGACCCTGCGCCATCCAGCAGTGTTTCTCGTGGACGTGGACAACACGCTGATCGACAACGACGGTCTCCAGCAAGACCTGAAAGACCACCTTGAGCGCGTCTATGGGCTCAAAACCCGTGTTCGCTACTGGAAGATCCTGGAGGATCTGTTCGATGAATTCGGATACCGCGACTACCTCGGCGCCCTTCAGCGTTACCGGGTTGAGCACCCGCACCAGGTGGAGCTGCTGGCGATGTCCTCATTCCTCATTGATTACCCTTTCGCCGAGCGGCTGTACCCGGCCGCGCTCAAGTTGCTGGCGCGGATGCGCGCCGCTGGCCCCGCCGTCATTCTATCTGACGGGGACGTCGTCTTCCAACCGCGCAAGGTGGAGCGTGCTGGCCTCGGGCGAGCCGTTGACGGGCACGTCTTGATCTACGTTCACAAGGAAGAGGCCCTGGGTGACGTCGAGCACCGCTACCCCGCAGACCATTACGTCGTCGTGGACGACAAGCCTCGGATCCTAGCGTCGGTTAAGCGGTTCTGGGGTGAACGGGTCACGACCGTCTTCGTGCGCCAGGGAAGCTATGCCGGAGACGCGAAGGCGATCAGCGCCGTTGCGCCGGCGGACATGACGGTCGAGAGTGTCGGCGACTTGCTCAACTGCGATCTCGACAAGCTGCGAGGGACGGCACGCTCCCTCCATCGAACCTGAAAGCCGCACAATGACGGCAACCAAGACACTCCACGACCTCGGCCAGAGCCTGTGGATCGACAATGTCACCCGTGTGCTGCTGAATAGCGGGACGCTAGAAAGTTACATCGTCGATCTGTCCGTGACCGGCCTCACATCGAATCCCACGATCTTCGACCACGCCATCAAGAACAGTAGAGACTACGACGACGACATTGCCCAGAAGGCACCATCGGCACCTTCGCGAGAGGACCTGTTCTTCGACCTGGCGCTGGCCGATCTCGCGCGGGCCGGGGAAATGTTCCGGCCGATCTATACCCGCACGAATGGCGTGGACGGGTGGGTGTCGCTGGAGGTCTCGCCCGTGCTGGCCCACGACAGCAATCGCACCCTGGCGTCCGTGCGCGATCTACATCAGCGCAGCGGCCAGCCCAACCTTCTCATCAAGATACCCGGCACCAAGGAAGGATTGCCTGCCATCGAGGCAGCGATCTTTGCCGGCATTCCGATCAACGTCACGCTGCTCTTCTCGCCGAAGCAATACCTGGCCGCAGCCGAAGCCTATCTGCGCGGAGTCGAGCGCCGCATCGAGGCTGGGCTGAACCCGGCCGTCGCTTCCGTCGCCTCCGTGTTCGTCAGCCGCTGGGACGTGGCGGTCGCCGGCAAGGTGCCGGATGAGCTCACCAACCGGCTGGGCATTGCGGTGGCCCAGCAGACCTACAGGGCCTACCGGGAGCTGCTCGCCTCGGCGCGCTTCCAGCGCGCCGCCAATTGCGGCGCCCGCGCCCAGCGGCTCCTATGGGCCAGCACGGGCACCAAGGACCCGAAGGCCTCCGACATCCTCTACGTGAAGGCTCTCGCCGCGCCATTCACCGTCAA
>JAFMSC010000145.1 GCA_017353825.1 Hyphomicrobiaceae bacterium
CGGGCGCGAAGCCGTCGGACCCGTTGAGCGGCGAGCCACCGTAGCACGCCGGCGTCGAAAGTCGCCCCGAGTTGATCAGCCGACGCGCGAACGGCTCGCTCTCGGCCAGCGCCAGCGTGGCGTCACGGAACGCGCGGCTCACCTCACCTTTGGGCGAGATGAAATCGGCGGTGCGCGAGGTGATGCGCAGGTTCTCGTCCGCGGCTCGCGTGCGCTCGCTGTCGTAGGTCTCCAACAGTGCGTCGGGTGCCAGCCCCCTGAGCACCAGGTCGAGCTTCCAGATGAGGTTGTCGGCGTCCTCGATGCCGCTGTTGCCGCCGCGCGCGCCGAACGGCGACATCTGGTGCGCCGCGTCCCCGGCGAACAGCACCCGACCGTGCCGGAAGCGGGCCATGCGCCGCGAGTGAAATCGGTAGAGGCTAATCCACTCGAAGCCGAACTCGGTCTCCGCCCCAAGCATCGCCCGCACCCGCCGGGCGGCATTCTCGGGCTTCACCTCCTCGTCGCGGTCGGCTTGGTCGCCCACCTGGAAGTCGAGGCGCCACACGTCCTCGGCCTGCTTGTGCAGGAGCGCCGAGTAGCCGCGGTTGAACGGCGGATCGAACCAGAACCAGCGCTCGGTAGGCCGCTCCGCCTTCATCTTGATGTCGCAGATCAGGAATTGGTCCTGGAACGAGCGCCCCTCGAAGCCGAGCCCCATCAGCGCACGCAGTGTGGAGTGCGCGCCGTCGGCGGCGATGACCCAGTCGGCCAGGATAGGGTAGCGCCCCTCCGGCGTCTCGACCTCGATGAGCATGCCGTCGGCGGTCTTCTCGATGCCCGACACCTGTTCGCACCAGCGCAGGTCGATGCCCCCGTCCCTGGAGGCCGCAGCGATGCAACACGCCTCGAAAAGGTACTGCTGCAGGTTGATGAAGGCCGGCCAACGGTGGTCAACCTCGGGCAGGAGGTCGAACGCGTAGACCTCGCGCTCGCCGAAGAACACACGGCCCCTCTGCCACGTCACGCCGCGCTCTACCAGCGGCTCGGCGAGCCCCAGCCGGTCGGCGATCTCCAGCGTGCGCTTGGACCAGCAGATGGCGCGGCTGCCCTCCGAGAGCGTGCGCCTGCGGTCTATAACGACGACGCGATGCCCTCTTCTGGCAAGGCCGAGCGCCCCCACCAGACCCACCGGCCCGCCGCCGACGATGACGACGGCATGGTGCTTAGGCCCAGCGGCGCCCTGGTCGGCCGAGCGCCGCCAAGGGAACTCGATCGCACGCGTGTCGCCCATAGCACCCATTCGCATCATCCACGCACGTAGAGGGAGCATACGTATCTGCCGCGCACGCACGCGCAAGTCCGGTCGCGGCGGCAATCCCTGGTGCAGCGCACCGCCCGCACCCCTCTGCACGTGCAGTGGCTCGGGAAGCAACGGCTCTGGGCCGACAGCATAGGATCGCGGGGCGGGAGGACTCCGGCGGGCGACGCCATGCTCGCCGCACGGGTTGCCCCGGCTCCGGCGCACAGCACGAAAATGCAGACGCAGGCATAGACCCAGCTTCTCACGGGCGGCTCCCTCCTCTTAGTTGTTGCGCGTCGGCCAAGGTGGCCGGCAGTGTACCCTCACGCCGGCCGATCCGCGACGTGCGCCGCAACCAGCACCCATTCCCCCGCCGATCAAGCGGCCCATAGAGCGCCCAGGCCGAACTTGCAACGACCCCTTCCAACTTTCGAAAGGGGCGCTGCGAGGCAGCTGGTAGCCGACCATTTTCAAGGGAAAAGCAAAAATTGAGGGTTGGACAGCTTCCCGACCGCACCGCATGCTGGGGGCGTCTGCCACCTTTGAGGGATCGCCCGATGATTGGGGTGGGTATTGTGCCGTCACCGGGGGAGATGACGACCGGCCTCCACATCCGCCGCAACTGCCGCTTGGGCCAGTTCGACGGCCTAACCGCCGGACTTGCGCCGGGCCACGTGCAGGCCAATCTCGTCATCTTGCCTAGCGAATGGGCCGCGGATTTCCTGCGCTTCTGCCAGGCCAACCCCAAGCCTTGTCCGCTGCTCGCCGTGTCGGAGCCGGGGAGTCCGGCGTTGCCGGTGCTCGGGGCCGACCTCGACATCCGCACCGACCTGCCCCGCTATCGCGTGTGGGAGCGCGGCGAGCTCGCGGGCTCGCCCACCGACGTGACATCGGTGTGGCGCGACGATCTGGTGAGCTTCGTCATCGGCTGCTCGTTCTCCTTCGAAGAGGCGTTGCTCCAGAACGACATTCCCGTCCGCCATATCGCCTTGGGATCAAATGTGCCGATGTTCCGGACGAGCATCCCAACGCAGCCCGCCGGTCGTTTCCACGGGCCACTGGTGGTGTCCATGCGCCCAATGAAGCCCGCCGATGCAATCCGCGCGATCCAGGTCACCACGCGACTGCCGGCCGTGCACGGCGCGCCCGTGCACATCGGATTTCCGCAAGCGATCGGGATTGAGGACCTCGCCAACCCCGACTACGGTGATTCGGTGCCGATCGAAGCCGGAGAGCTGCCGGTGTTCTGGGCCTGCGGCGTCACTCCGCAGGCGGCGATTGCGGCTGGCAGGCCGCCGTTTGCGATCACCCACAGCCCCGGTTGCATGCTGGTGACCGACCTCAAGAACCATCACTTGTCGCTGCTCTGAACTTCAGCAAATGGCCGTCTCGTCCTGTAGCGACCCCATGGGCCGCCGACCTCATGGCCTAGCCTGGATTTCCAGTGCGCCCCGAAGGCGCGTAGCACCAGTGGAGGGAGGTTCCACCCAGAGAGTTGTCGATTGATCTGGTAGCTGGCAGGCGGTTCGTCTGGGCAACTGGACGGGCCGGAGCCCTGCGACAAAGGCCGCCTTGGGCCGCAAATCTCTCCTGCGCGCTCGAAGCACTGGTTCCACGAGGCTACGTAGGTGCCATAGAGACCGCGCCCGAACACGAGATCGCGTGCCATTGGCGGCCGTCCGCGGTGTGGATTGGTGTGCTGCTCACGCAGCCGGCGAGTAGGCACGCCGCTGCGGCGGCGATGGCAACCTTCTGCATTGTCAATCTCCCTACAGAAATGAACTGAACTACTTGCGCGGCTTGGCCGGCTTCTTGGGCGCCATATCACCTTCTGGCGACCACAGTCCCAGGGACGACAGCTGCGCTTCCACAAGCAGTCTGAGCGCCTCAGACTTTGTTGGCGGGTCGTCGTGCGTCTTGCGCCAGACATTGACGGCGTCGAGCGCCTGATCGTCTAGCCGCACGGCTATCGGCTTCGGGTTCAACTTCCTTCTCCTCATGTCCCGCGGTTAGCACGCGGCAAAACTATTCGCTTGCAGTACTGCGGCGGGAGGGCCGGCTATGACCCTCGTCGGGAATTTGGAAGCGATGTTGATTGCGCTCCAGACCTGGCACTTCACGGAGCTTCCGCTGGCCGCCAGGAGGCGCTTATCCGACCTGCTCTACGGCGCGCACGTCCTCGTTGAGATGCAGGTGACGAGCACGGGTTTCCCGAAGGTGAAACAGGTGTGCATCGTGTCCAAGGCCCTTGCCTTGCTTGCGGCCGTGGGCCGGGACGAGCTGCGGCGCGCCCCGGCCAACACGAAGTTACAGCTCGAGCGGGAAATGGACCGGGTCGAGAGGGTTCTGGTCGCGCTGGACGATGAGTTGCCGGAAGCGCGCGCCGGAGTGCTGGCCCTTCTCCGGAGGGGTGACCGCGCGCTGTAACAAGTTTGCGCCAGCTCGGGCCATGGTGCCCGCCCGCAAGGGCATTAGTGACCCGCCCGGGCTGGCGCACCCTTTGCCGACTCGCACCCCAAGGAAATAACCGATGAACTACCGGCTTTTTGTGAACGGACAGCCACGCCACTCGCTGGCGCAAGCCCAGGTGGGCCCACCGCTGCGGATCACAATCAGGGTCTGCCAGCTGATCTTGTGGACGATGGCTTTCAGCTCGGCGCCCGTCTTGGCGTCGACCGAGGTGAACAACTTGGCGCCCTCGGCAGCGCACTGCTCCTCGATCGCCTTCGCCACCGAGTCACCCATCAGGCTGGACGGGGTGACCTTGTCCTTGCTGGCGAGGTCCTTCGCGGCCGGCTCGGCGCACTCGAGGTATTCGAACGCCGCCAAGGAATCGTCCGCAGACAGCGCCGCGAGGCGATCCCAGAAGGCGATGCGGTCGCTGGCCACGGCGCCTTGCGTCGACAGCACCAGGGCAACGGCGGCTATCCAAGCCTTCATGGCCAAACCTCCGATCTTGCTCGCCCAAGGTTATGACGTACCACACTGGCGCGGTCACATGCAGAGGGGGAGCGCGTGGACGAGCGGATTCTTGGGCGACCGCTTCCTCCGCGGCCACCTCCGCCCGATCCGCTGGACAACTATCGTGATCGTGTGCGGGAGGGCGAGAAGCCGTTTGAGCAGCGCAGAGAGCAGCAGGAGCGGTGGTATCGCCGGACCCGTGACCGACGATTCGGGCCGCCCATTGAAGCGCCGCCTCCGCATTGCATCACCGACCGCTATTGCGACGAGATTGGGCGGCGCAGGTGACGGGAGATCAGACCATGCCCACATCGTTCAAAATTGCCGTCGGCGTCGCCATCGCCATTGCCGCCGCTACCCAGGTCTAGGCGCAGGCCCGCGGCGGTCCCGAGCACTGCGCGGATTGCGATGCGCGCGCCGGTATATGGAGGAACAAGGCTACGAGGTGGAGAGCGGAGGCGGCTACAGCGAACGGCGGATGCAGCACCCGGAGGGTAATCATAGCTATCCTGATGGCGAATACACCTGGCGCGGACCGCGTCCGTCACCCCATGGGCGCCGCGCCATCATTCAAATCTACAATGGCGACCGCTATGGCAATCCGCACGACCGGGAATACCGGACGAGTGCCACGTCTACGGCCGGGACTACAACCGCCCGCCAGGCCCGTCCGGGCAGCCCGGTTATTACTACGGCTCGCCTCGTAATCCAGGTAGCCGTGCCCGATTCCGGATGCGCATAATCGAACGCAACCTGAACCCACCGCGCCGGCCACCCCCTGCTGGGATGCCAAGGATCGCACCCTACGGAGATGATTGATGTCAGCATTCATCCAGCGGCCCCATGGCGAGATATACATTTTCCTCACGCCTCAGGAAACGGCCAACGTTCTCCGGCGTCTCCCACCACCCCTGACGATCTACGGGTACGAACCACATGAGCGCCAGGGCGTGAAAGGCGACCGAGGCCAACCCCTCTACGACTGGAGCCTCGATGAACTGACGCCTAGCGATTGGACGAAACGGGTCGAGGAGGGCGACCAAAATCTCTACGCGGGCCGTTGTGCCGACCGTCAGGCATTCAAGCTGACCGTGGCGTGGGGCGTCCTGTCCACCCATGGGGTTATCAAAATCCGCGCCGCGGCTTTTAGGCCCGAGGCGAAGGAATTGCTGATGGCGACCATCGACTATGGTGAGACTGAAGCGCAAGCGCTCGCCCGCGGGGTGTCACCGGCGAGTTGCAAAGCGTGCAAAACGCAATGGTAGCCCTGACATTCCTGCGCTCGGAGTTATCCGTCGCCGCCGGCCGGTTGACGCACCCCAAGTATGACGAAGCCCAGATGAAGCGCATCAACGACAATGTCCTCGTGTCGACCGGAGCAGCCCAACTCGCCGAGCAACTGCCTGGCTTGCGGTTCGCAGAACCCTTCGGCCCACATACGGGTATGACCCCACGCCTGCTCCAGGACGCCCCGCGCAGCCCCGCAAGCTGATCGACTACGACCTGATACCGACCCTGCCGAGGCAAACTATCAACTAATCGGCCCGCATCTGAATGCGCCGACTGGGATTGACCTTGTGTACCCCATAGGGTACATATGCCCATATTCACGGTCGTTCGCAGCGAGCATTTCTCCAAGGGGTTGTCCGGTCTCAAGGACCGCCGAGCGGTCGCCAGGATTTCCACTCGCATCGATCGTTTGGTGGATGGCAACCTCGGCGACGCGAAGCCCGTCGGCGATTGCGTGAGCGAGCTGCGCATCGACTACGGTCCCGGCTATCGTGTCTATCTCGTCCGGCGGGACGGAACGGTCGTCGTGCTGCTCTGCGGCGGGACCAAGAAGACGCAGCGCCGAGACATCGCGCGGGCGAAGAAGCTCGCCCTAGAACCGTAAGGAGTAACCGGGATGGCACTCAAGACTGCCCCATGGGATGCGGCCGAGTACCTCGATACCGACGAGGCCGTCGAGGAGTACATCGCCGCGGCATTCGAGACTGAGGACCCCGCCTTCATCCTGAAGGCGCTGGGCACCGTTGCCCGCGCGCGCAACATGTCCAAGCTCGCCGAGGAGATCGGTATGAGCCGGCCGGCGCTCTATCGGGCGCTGAGCGGCACCGGCAACCCGGAGTTCGCGACGATCGCCAAGGTGATGCACGCCCTCGGCCTCAAGCTGGCGCCGGCGCGAGCGCAGCCGGCGCCGCGATCCCGCCGTAAGGAAAGCCTGACGACGACACGCCGGTCTGCGCGCCCGTAGGTCCGGTTCGTGCCCTTAGCTGAAGGGATTGTTCCCGTCCTGTTCAAGTGGCCAAACTGGCCACTTGCCTAGCCCAACTTCCGCAGTTTGCCCAGACGCCGAGCCGGCCGTGTGATCGAAATCGCGCGTGCGTCGCGGCGATGCAGGCGATCTTATCGAGCACGCGCGGATGGCCGGTCGCGGCCGCGCCTCAGGGGCGGGTGCGCACGCATGAAGGGCGACAACGCCCGCTTCTCTCTCTGGACCCACCGTCGAGGAGGCCGGTTGCCGACTTCTGGCCCAGCGCGTCGAGACCCAGCGTGTCGGGACCCTTAATGAACCCGGCACTGACCGGCCGGAACAGCGCCCCCGCGTTTGGCTCGGCTGCGCTCATCGGGCCACAGCCACGCCAGGCTCTCGGCTTGCGCAGCCTCGGCCTTGCGACGCGCGCAATGGCAAGCGCGCGCGGGGAAAATCCCAATCGGCAAGCCGGGCCAACGCGAACTAAGCCAAGAAACCAAGGCGCAAACCGACCCCTGCGGACGAGACCGCTCCCCTGTTGCGGCAGCGGTGGGGCAGCTGCCGCCACTCTCGTCAATTATTGAGTAACGGCGCCGCCCGGCGCATCAAACATCTTTGCTCGATAGCCGGGCCCGCTCGCTTGTGACTTCCTGTCCAGCCTGCCTGGTGCAACACTAACCCAGGCTCCGGCGTCGTTCTGATCGCAGAGCGGTCCCGGTCTGGCTCAGGAGAAGCATGGCGATGACGATCAAGATCGGCGACAGCGACGTGCTGGTGGTGATCGACGTGCAGAACGACTTCTGCCCCGGCGGCGGCTTGCCCGTGCCCGAAGGCGACCAGGTGGTGCCCACCATCAACGCCCTTGCACGCCGCTTCAGGCATGTGGTGCTGACGCAGGACTGGCACCCGGCTCGACACCTCTCGTTCGCGTCCTCGCATCCGGGCCACAGGCCCTACGACACCATCGAGGCCGCTTACGGGCCGCAGGTGCTGTGGCCGGATCACTGCGTGCAGGCCACGCTCGGGGCAGAGCTGCGCGCCGACCTCGACATTCCGCACGCCGCCCTGGTGATCCGGAAGGGCTTCCGCCCGCACATCGACTCCTATTCGGCCTTCTACGAGAACGACCGCACGACGCCCACCGGGCTCGCCGGCTATCTGCGCGAGCGCGGGCTCGCCCGTGTGTTTGCGGCCGGTCTGGCGCTGGATTTCTGCGTACGCTACTCGGCCGAGGACGCCAAGCGTGAGGGCTTCGACGTGGTGGTGATCGAGGACGCCTGCCGCGGCATCGACGTTAGCGACTCGGTCAAGGCGGCGCGCGACAGCTTCGGCGCATCGGGGATCGCCATCGGGCGCACCGATGCGATCGGCTGACGCCGGAGCTTCCGGCGGGCACGGTCAGTCCTTGCCGGTTGCGCGCACCCCTCCCGAGCGCGGGAAGGCCCTTTCAGAGCTCCGCAGGCAGCGTGCGGCGCCTACGGCCAGATCGCCGCCGCCGCCGCCACGACGAGACGCAGCTTGGCCCACACATCGGCCTCGCTCAGCGGGTTGCCGGCGGCGGTGGAGGCAAATCCGCACTGTGGGCCGATGCCGGCGCGGTCGAGGTCTATGAACCGCGCCGCCTCGCCGGCCCGGCGCTTGAGGCTGTCGAGCGACTCCAGCGCCGCGGTCTTGGTGCTGACGAGGCCGAGGACAACGCCCTTGTCGCTGGGAACGAACCGCAGCGGCCTGAAGTCGCCAGCCCGCGCGGTGTCGTACTCCAAGAGGAAATGGGTGGCGTCGGTCACGGCAAAAAATCGCTCCGCGACTGATTCGTAACCGCCCTCCGAAAGATAGCGCCCGCGGAAGTTCCCCCGGCACATGTGGATGCCGACCGCCATGTCCGCCGGCGCGCCCGCGAGGCAGTCGTTGATGGCCTTCACGTAGAGATCGACCAACCGGTCCGGGTCCTGGCCGGCGCCGGCCACCCTCGCGCGGATCGTGGGATCGCACAACATGGCGATGGCGACCTCGTCGAACTGGATGTAGCGGCAGCCGGCGGCGGCGAGGTCCACAATCTCGCTCCGGTAGATCGCGGAGAGATCGGCGAAGAAAGCCTCGGCATCGCCATAGACCCTCGGGTCGGCGAAATCCGTGCAGCGGTAGAAATGCATGGTGGAGGGGGCCGGCACGGTGATCTTCGGCGTCACCATGGCCACCTTGCGCAGATACGCGTACTCGTCGGCCGCCAACGGCTGCGTGCGCGAAACCCTGGCGGAGGCGTACGTCGCGGTAAAGTCCACCTCATGGCCGTCGTCGTCGCGGAACTTGAAGATCGACGGGCGGACCTCGAAGCCGTTGCAGCGCTCGACGAACCGGCCCCAGTACGA
>JAFMSC010000146.1 GCA_017353825.1 Hyphomicrobiaceae bacterium
TGGGATGCGCGGCAGTGGAGCGTCATTGCGGCGGGTCGCACGGGCTAAGGCCCGCGCCGGGGCCGCAGGGGGAGGCGCGGCGCGGAACGTTGTCGTCCGGGTTGGGCGCGGATCCAGGACGCGTTGCCGATGGTGCCGGCGACGGTGCCTTAGGATCCTGGTTTCCCTTCACCTTGGGCGGCTTGCAGGGGGCCAGGGGCGGCGGTCCGCAGGTTGTGAGCTGCCTCGAACGGGCCTGGGCGACGGCCGCGTCGGCCATGGCCCACGTGGTGCCTGCCAGCCCTGCCGCGACGCACGCGGCGGCAGCAAGCCGCCTCAGCCATCCACCCTTGACCGGCTGCACCGTCATTTGAAGCCCTGCTACTGCGTGATCCGTACCGATGCCGCGCTGCCCCCCGATTGGAAACTCAGGGCGCTCCTCTGCAGGGCCGCCAACTGCTGCAGGAAGGCAAAGTAGATGCGGGTGAGCCGGGATTTCGGCCCATTGGGAACACAGTACACGTCACGGTCGTCCACCTCGACGAAGCAGTCGCCGTCGGACCGGCCCTTGACGATGTTGAGGATGACCAGCTCGTCGGGGTTCGGGTAACCCGGCTGGATCAGACGGATCTCGCGCCCGTTCTTCTCAACGAGATCGTCGGCCAAGCCGCCGAGGAACTGGTAGATGCCCCATGTGGACCGCGTGGAGAGTTCGATCCACACGTTGTTACGGGCATCGAAGATCACGTACTGTGCGGTTGCCGGTTTCTCACGCCCGTTGCTCTTGGTGGGCGCCTCGTTCCAGTCGCCGCTGTCGACGCTCTCGGCCGGAAGCCAGGTGCCAGGCTGGTCGCAGAAGGAGTCCGGCACGCCCTTGCCCTTTCGCACGGGGAGGGCAATTCTGCCTCCGGTCGGGGTTAAGCCGAGATCGCGCCACTTGCCCGAGGGCGGGCGCTCGCGGTCAAAGCAGATCTGGGTGCGGGGCTTCTTGGTCCGGCCCGGCAGGGCGCCCTTCTCCAAATTAAACTGGAGGTTGAGGTAGGCGAGCAGGGCATAGGCGACCATGGTCGGCTTGCCACAAAGGTCGCCTGCGCAGGTCCGCTTACCTTGATCGGTGATGATGCTGTTGCCGTAGAACGTGGCGAGCACGCGGCCCTGGGGATCGGCAATCCGGATGCGCTCAAAGAACAGGAGATAGAGGAGGTTGGACTGCCAGCCGGAGCGCTGCGCGAAGACCGCGATGGTGGAGGCATCGAGCGGCGCCAGGATCGCCGCGTGGGTAGCGCTGTCGTCGATGGCCGTCAACGTGAAGTCGCTCGAGACGTTGTACTGGTTGCTGGTCGACGACAGACCGCGATTGCCGAACCCTTCTGGGGTCCAATTCAGGCTCGGAAAGCTTGGGTACTGGTTGACCGCGGTGTTATGGCCAACGACATTGGACAGCGCCGCGAAGCTGAGCGGCTCGTCGCGCGCGGATCTGATGATGTTGCGCAGGATTGTTTGATTGCGGAAGCGCGTGACGCTCTCGTTCATGAAGTCGGCGCGCTTGTCGACCGTGTCGACGATGGTGCACCCGGCGGACAGCGTACCCAGCGCCAAAGCCGCGGCAAGGGCGGCCAGCGGCCTGCGCAACCCCGATACTCTGAACGAACGCACTCCACCCACCCGCACATTTGTGTCGGACCCACGGCAACGGGGCACCCTAAGCCTGACGATCTGATAGAGGAAGACGGTAGCGCGGCAACGCCAATCGGTCGCGCGCCGTATGATGCAGGAGAGCCACGCATGCAGATGGGCTCGATGGCGAAATTCAGGTTGGCGCGCTGTCTCACCCCATTGGTGTCGGCCGTGGGTATCGCCAGTCCGGTATCGCCAGTCCGGTATACGCCAGCCGAGTATCGCGAGGCGGGCATCGCCAGGCGGGGCAAGCTGAGGCTGGAAGTGGGTCGAGGACCCACCTGCCCTCTGAGCTCGGGCGGCCGACCTTCAACGCCCGACTGCCGACACCCGGCAAGAAGGCTCGTCGATTTTGAGGCGAGGCCTGCTAGCGCCGATCGAGGTGAGTACGGACCCTGGAAAACACCGTGCGGAACATCTCCGGCGTCAACTTGCCGGTATTGGTGTTGTAGCGGGAACAGTGGAAGCTGTCGAACACGGCCAGCCCGGGCCGCACGTCGTGCCTGGCGCCATGGGCGAAGGGGAATGCGGCGCGGCGCACCTCCAGGGCCGCCAGGGTGCTGTCGTGGGCGATGCGTCCCAGCGCGATGATCGTGGTCAGCTGCGGCAGCGCCGCCATGCGCTCGGCCAGATAGGGCCGGCAGTTGGCGATCTCGGCGGGCGTCGGCTTGTTCTCCGGCGGCACGCAGCGTACCGCATTGGTGATCATGCAGCCAACCAGAGCGAGCCCATCATCGGGCCGCGCCTCGTAGCGCCCGCGCGCAAAGCCGTGCTCGGTGAGCGTGCTGTAAAGGAGATCACCGGCGTAATCGCCCGTGAACGGCCGCCCGGTTCGGTTAGCGCCCCTGAGCCCCGGCGCCAGCCCGACGATCAAGAGCCGCACATGACGGGCATCCTCCGGCCCGAACGAGGCGACCGGAGCGTTGTGCCAGGAGGGCTCACGGGCGCGGTTGGCCGCCCGAAAGGCGGCCAGCCGCGGGCAGTGCGCGCACTCGGGCGGAGCCTCGGCGGCAGGCTCGTGCATGGATGAAGCCCGCTCTCCTGGGCCGGGGCTCGGATGCCGCCCGGCCTCAGTGGCCCTCCTCTTCTTCGTCGGGGTAGTTCAGCGTGCTGGCCGCCGCGGCGGCATGACGGCGCGCCGCTGCGGGACGCTGGCCCGGCTCGCGCGGCTCGCGCACGGGACGTGAGGCCGGATCACGGCAGATCTGCGCCTCGAGCTCGGCGAGGTCGATGAACTGGTCAGCCTGGCGCCGCAATTCGTCCGCCACCATTGGCGGCTGGGTTTGCAAGGTGGAGACGATGCTGACGCGCCGCCCTTTCAGCTGCAGAGCGCCGACCAGCGCGCGGAAGTCACCATCGCCGGTGAACAGCACCACGTGGTCGAGGTGATCGACGAGCCGCATGGCATCGACCGTCAGCTCGATGTCCATGTTGCCCTTGATCTTGCGCCGGCCGAAAGAGTCGGTGAACTCCTTGGTCGGCTTGGTGACCATCGTATAGCCGTTATAGTCCAGCCAATCGACCAGCGGTCTTATGGAAGAATATTCCTGATCCTCAGCGAGCGCCGTGTAGTACTGTGCTCGCACCAGCTGGCCAATACCGCGGAACAGCGCCAGCAGCCGCTTGTAGTCGATGTCGAACCCAAGGGCTTTGGCGGTAGCGTAGAGGTTGGCTCCGTCGATGAACAGGGCAATACGCTCTGTCGGATAAAAATGCATAGCGGGTGCCTCAATAGCAATGATGGCCGAGGTGCCCGCTGCCTCCAGCCGGTTGAGTGGTTTGGCTCTGGTCCTTCAGTTAATTCGCATTTCTTGCATTGCCAAGCGGAATCCACTGCGCGAACAACATATCAGCTGTGCCGGCATTTGCCTGAGGAAAGCGAATCGGCAAGGAGCCTGCGGGGGCTTGGTAAAATTTTCGACAAAGCCAGGTAACCAGCTGCTGCTGGCATTGGGCGGCAACGTGGCCGGCCGCTGGGGCCCTCCGCGCGACACGCTGGCGCGCGCCTGCCGCGAACTGGAGGCTGCCGGACTGAACATCGTTGCCGTCTCACATTTCTATCGCACCCTGCCCGTGGGTTCGGGCAGGCAGCCGCCCTACCTCAACGCCGTCATCCTCGTCAGGGCCAACATCGGCCCCGGCAGCCTTCTGCGGCTCGCCAAGCGGCTGGAGCGGAGCGCCGGCCGAAGGCAGACCCCGCCCATGCAGGCCCGTCCCCTCGACATCGATATCCTCGACTTCGGCGGGCGCCGTCTCAACTGGCCGGGCGGGCGGCGCGTGCCGGGGCGGCTCATTCTCCCGCACCCGCTGCTCCATACCCGCGCCTTCGTGCTGGTGCCGCTGATGGAGGTGGCGCCGGCGTGGTCGCACCCGGTCTTGGGTTGCCGCACCAGGACGCTCTTGGCCAAGCTCCCGCCAGGTAGTGCCCCGGGCCTTAGAGGGTGGCCGGCGAGCCCTTGATTTTCCCATTCACGCGTGCGACAAGGCCGCGCGACAAAGCGAGCTCGCGGAACGGTGGTTTCGCGGGCGTTTGGTCTATTGAGCGCCCACAAGAGGGGTCCGCCGCATGGCGCGTGTCACTGTCGAGGATTGCGTCGACAAGGTTGCGAACAGGTTCGAGCTGGTGCTGCTGTCCGCCCACCGGGCGCGCTCCATCGCCAGCGGCTCGCACATCACGGTCGAGCCCGAAAACGACAAGAACCCGGTGATCGCGCTGCGCGAAATCGCCGACAAGACCATCCCGCCGGATGACCTGCGCGAGAGCCTCATCCATTCGATCCAGAAGAACGTCGAGGTCGACGAGCCTGAGAAGGCGGCGGCACCCCAGCTGCCACAGGAACGCCGGCCGGTGCTGGGTCGTGATGATCAAACCAGCGATACCCAGGTCGATGTCATGACAGAGGAGCAGCTGCTGCGGGGCATGGAGAGCCTGACCCCCACGGAGCCGTCTGCCAACGGCGGCGGCAGCGGCCCGGGACGGGGCTGACGCTTCAAGCGCCGATCGGTGTGGAGCGTTCGTTGGGGGCGGTTAGGGGCATTGCTCAGGGACATCGCTCAGAACATCGTTCAGGGGCATCGCGACAAGGAGCCGGGAAGCCGTCCATAGCGCAACCTGAGAGCGGGCCATGATGCGCCAATACGAGCTTGTGGAGCGCGTTCTCAGGTACGATCAGAGCGCAAGCGAGGCGCTGCTCAACCGCGCCTACGTCTATGCCATGAAGGCGCACGGCAACCAGAAGCGCGCCTCGGGCGACCCGTATTTCTCGCACCCCCTCGAAGTCGCCGCCATCCTGACCGATCTCAAGCTGGACGATGCCACCATCACGGCGGCGCTGCTCCACGACGTGATCGAGGACACCGAAGTCACCCGCGAGGAGATCGACGAGAAGTTCGGCAAGGAGATCGGCGATCTGGTCGAGGGCTTGACCAAGATCAAGAAGCTCGACCTCGTCACCAAGAAGGCCGAGCAGGCCGAGAACTTCCGCAAGCTGCTGGTCGCCATCTCCAGCGACATCCGCGTCCTGCTCATCAAGCTCGCCGACCGCCTCCACAACATGCGCACGCTCGGGCACAAGCAGCCCGAGAGCCGGCGTCGCACCTCCGACGAGACGCTGGAGATCTACGCACCCCTGGCTGGCCGCATGGGCATGCAAGGCATGCGCGAGGAGCTGGAGGCGCTGGCCTTCAAGTGGGGCTATCCCGAGCAGTGCCAGGCGGTGGTGGACAAGCTCGCCGACATCCACGTGCGCAACACCGGCCTGGTCGAGGACATCGTCGGCGTGCTGAAGGCCAAGCTCGCCAGTGCTGGCCTTGAAGCCCAGGTTCACGGCCGGGAGAAGAAGGCGTTCTCCATCTGGCGCAAGATGGAGAACCGCCAGATCTCGCTGGAGCAGCTGTCCGACATCTACGGGTTTCGCGTGGTCGTCGGCAGTGTGGACGCCTGCTACCGTGCACTCGGCGTGATCCACTCGGCTTGGCGCGCCGTGCCCGGACGGTTCAAGGACTACATCTCGACGCCCAAGCAGAACAACTACCAGTCGATCCATACCACCATCGTGGGTCCGCGCCACCAGCGCGTTGAGCTGCAGATCCGCACCGAGGAGATGCATCGCATCGCCGAGTACGGCGTGGCAGCGCACGCCCTCTACAAGGACGGCGTCGCCGGGGCAGGCCCCGCCGCCCTCAACGGCGCGGCCAAGGAAAGCCCCTATATCTGGCTGCGGCGCCTGGTCGAAACGCTGCTTGAGGGCGACAACCCCGAGGAGTTCCTGGAGCATACCAAGCTCGAGCTGTTTCACGACCAGGTGTTCTGCTTCACGCCGAAGGGGCGGCTGATCGCCATGCCGCGCGGCGCCACCCCCATCGACTTCGCCTACGCCGTGCACACGGACATCGGCAACTCCTGCGTGGGGGCCGTGATCAACGGCCGCCAGATGCCGCTCACCACCCAGCTCAGGAACGGCGACGAGGTGGAGATCCTCACCGCCAATGGGCACACCCCGCCCGCGGCCTGGGAGCGCATCGCTGTTACCGGCAAGGCGCGCTCGTCGATCCGGCGCGCTGCGCGCGATGCACTGCGACGGCAGTATTCCGGCCTCGGACGGCGCCTCGTGGTTTCGGCGTTCGAGAGGGCCGGTCAGGAGTATTCCGACGAGAAGGTCGACAAGGGGCTGAGGCGGCTTACCCAGAAGTCGCTCGACGAGGTGTTTGCCGCCGTCGGGCGCGGCGAACTGCCCACCGCCGACGTGCTGCGCGCCGCCGTGCCTGACGCTGAGGCACCGGGCCCGATCGCCCGTCCCAAGCCGGCTCGCCAGCGCGGGCAGGGCGAGGAGGGGTGGTTCAACATCGCCAAGGGCAAGGGTCTCGGGCTCAAGTTCCGCTGGCCCGGCAGCGGGCCGAGCGGCGCAGCGAGCGTTGCAGCGGGCAAGGACGGCAAGCCCCAGCACGTGCCCATCCGCGGCGTGCGCAACGACGTGCCCGTCACCTTCGAGGAGGGCGGCGCGGTGCCTGGCGATCGCATCGTCGGCGTCTTGACCGAGGGCGAGGGGATCCGCATCTTCCAGATCCACTCGCCGCGCCTTAAGGAATACGAGCACGAGCGCTGGATCGACGTGACCTGGGACGTGGACCCGGACGCGCCGGAGCGGTTCCCGGCCAGGCTCGCCGTGACGGCCGTCAACGAGCCGGGCTCGCTCGCCCAAATCGCGCAGCAGATCGGCGAGGCTGGCGGCAACATCGACAATGTCCGCATGCTGCGTCGCGCCCCCGATTTCACCGAGATGGCGATCGACGTGGAGGTGTGGGACCTCAACCACCTCACGCGCATCATGAGCGATCTCAGAGGCAAGTCCGTGGTGAGCAAGGTGGAGCGGATGTTCGCGTGACCACGCCCGTGACATCGCCCGCGCAATCGCCTGCGCCCACCAAGGCTGCGCCGCGCGTGCGCCTCGGCGTCAACATCGACCACGTGGCCACCATCCGCAACGCGCGCGGCGGGCGCCATCCCGACCCGCTGCGGGCCGCGCAGTTGGCGATCGGCGCCGGTGCCGACGGCATCACCGCCCACCTGCGTGAGGACCGCCGCCATATCTCAGACGCCGACATCGCCCGCCTCAAGGCGGAAATCACGCGCCCTCTCAACCTGGAGATGGCTGCCACCGACGAGATGCTGGCGATCGCCTTGCGCCACCTCCCACACGCGTGCTGTCTGGTCCCTGAGAAGCGCGAGGAGCGGACGACGGAGGGCGGCCTCGACGTGGTGGCCCGCGAGGACGATCTGCGTGCCCTTGTACAGCGCCTGGCGGCGGCCGGCATCCGTGTGTCCCTGTTCGTCGAGCCGGCGCCGGAGGCCATCGTGGCGGCGGCCCGCATCGGCGCCCAGGTGGTGGAGCTGCACACGGGGGCCTATTGCGAGCGCTCCCTTGCCGATGACGGGGCCGGGGTGGCGCGCGAGCTGGAGCGTATCGACACCGCCGCTGAGGCTGCCGCGGCGGCCGGGCTCGAGGTCCATGCCGGCCACGGTCTTACCTTCAACACGGCCGGAGCCGTGGCGCGAGTCCCCGAGGTGGTTGAGCTTAACATCGGTCATTTCCTGGTGGGAGAAGCGATCTTCACGGGTCTCGGACCAGCCATCGCGCAGATGCGGGTGGTGATCGACGAGGCCCGCAAAACCCTCCTGCGGCCGTCGCGAGCACGCTCATGATTTTGGGTATCGGCAATGACGTCATAGATATCCGGCGAGTGGAAAAGGCTATCGAGCGGTACGGCGAACGCTTCCTCAACCGCATCTTTACCGACGCCGAACGCGCCCGCTCAGACGGAAAGCCGGGCCGTGCCGCGTCCTATGCAAAGCGCTTCGCTGCCAAGGAGGCGTGCGCCAAGGCGCTGGGAACAGGATTGAGCAAGGGCGTGTTCTGGAAGGACATGGGCGTGGTGAACGAACCGTCTGGGCGTCCGACCCTGCTGCTGACGGGTGGCGCCGCCCGCCAGCTGGAGGGCATTACGCCCGCCGGATACACCCCTCGCGTGCACCTCACGTTGACCGACGATTTTCCAATGGCCCACGCCGTCGTGGTGATCTCGGTGGAAAGCACGGTCGGCGGCAGCCGCGAATCAGCGTGAATTTGCCGCGCAACCCGCGACCGGCTATACGGAGGGCTCGTAACGGAGCGCAAGGCGGCCGGCGCCAATTGTCGGAGCAGCAGGGAGCGATTGGGAGCATGAGCGTGGAGTCCGACGCCGCCAAGACCACCGACAGCGGTTGGCGCGAAACTGTCAAGATCGTCGTACATGCGCTGATCCTGGCGATCATTGTCCGAATCTTTTTCTATCAGCCCTTCAACATCCCTTCCGGATCGATGAAGGACACGCTGCTGGTGGGCGACTACCTATTCGTCTCCAAGCTCTCCTACGGCTACAGCCGCTTCTCCTTCCCGTTCGGGATCATCCCGTTCGACGGCCGCATCTTCGGGACCCAGCCCAAGCGCGGTGACGTCGTCGTCTTCAAGCTGCCGCGCGACACCGAGAAGGACTATATCAAGCGCGTCATCGGTCTGCCCGGCGACGAGATCTTCGTGCGCGGTGGTATCGTTTACATCAACGGTACACCCGTCCCGCGCGAGCGCGTCGGCAGCTATGTCGGGCCCGAAGAGGACGGCCGGCCGATCGCCCGCTACAAGGAGACCCTGCCCAACG
>JAFMSC010000147.1:0-6312 GCA_017353825.1 Hyphomicrobiaceae bacterium
GATCATGCACTTCTTGCGCCGCGACGCGCCCGCGCGTGTCGCCCTAGATGTGGTGGGACCCGACCGGCTTTCCGTCACGGATGCCGTGCTCGCCTATCGGCGCTGGCTCGGCTGGGGGAATGCGCCCGTCGTTCGTCTGCCGCGTTGGCTCGTACGCGGCGTATCGAGCGCGAGCGACCTCGTGGGCCTGCTCGGCTGGCGCACGCCGATGCGGACCACAGCGCGGCGCGAGCTTCAACGCGGAGCGACTGGAGACGGAAGCGAGTGGCTCCGCATCACGGGCATCGCGCCGCAGTCGCTCGCCGATCGGTTGGCGTGCGAGCCGGCCTCGGTACAGGAGCGGTGGTTTGCCAAGCTCTACCTCTTGAAGCCGGTCGTCCTTGGTGTGCTGTCGGTCTTCTGGATCGCAACCGCACTACTCTCGTTTGGCCAGGCGTGGGACGCCATGCGCTTCAGGACCGGGGACGGCTTGGCAGTGGTCCCACTCGTCGCCATCATCTTGGTCCTGATCGAGGTCGCCATCGGGATCGCGATAGCCTTCCGCCGCGCGGCCAGGCCCGCGTTGCTCGCCGCGTTGGTATTGACCATCCTAGGGCCTGTTCTCGGTAAGCTCTCCGCGCCCGATGTCTGGCTGGACCAGCGCGGCCTCTCGCTCGGGGCGGCGCTGTTGCTGGTGCTCACCTTGGTGGCGCTGGCGGTCCTGGACGAGCGCTGATGCTGGTCTATCTCGTCCTCAAGTTTCTGCACGTCATCGGCGCCGTGGTGTTGCTCGGAACCGGCGCCGGCATCGCCTTCTTCCTGCTGATGGCGCACCGCACGGGTGATGCGGCCGTCGTGGCCGCGGTGGTGCGCATCGTCGTCGTCGCCGACTTCGTGTTCACGGCTAGCGCTGTCATCGTGCAGCCGTTTACCGGCTTCCTGCTCGCCCGGCTGCTCGGTTTTTCTCTGTGCCAGGGCTGGATCACCCTGTCGCTTCTGCTCTACCTCGTGACCGGTGCCTTCTGGCTGCCGGTCGTAGGGATGCAGATGCGCATGCGCGATCTGACGCACCAGGCGGCGCACGCCGGCAACCCTCTGCCGCCCGAGTATCACCGCCTCTTCAGCACCTGGTTCGCATTCGGGCTGCCGGCCTTCGCGGCCGTGCTCGCGATCTTCTGGCTCATGATCTCCAAGCCGCAAATCGGCTGGTGACGACCCGCTGGGCGGCGTCACAGATGGAAGGGGCGGGGTTATTGCGCGACCCCCATTTTCGCTTGCCAGTCGCCTGGTCCTCACCTAGGAGTGTACCGTAACGTACGGTACGGCTAGGCGACAGTCGGGATGGCGGCAGGCCTGGATGAACTCGTGCAGCGGTCGGTGACAGAGGAGCGGGAGGCAGGAACCGCAGGGGCGGTCAGTGGTCCCAGTCCACGCCAGGAGCAGGTGCTCGACGCGGTGCTCGAGCTTCTCGCCGAGGGGACCGACGTGCTGACGATGTCGGCGGTCGCCCGGCGGGCGAGTTGCTCCAAGGAGACCCTCTACAAATGGTTCGGCGATCGCGACGGTCTGCTCAATGCCACCGTCTGTTGGCAGGCCTCCAAGGTGAGGGCCGGCGGCTACGATGGTGATCGGCTGAACACCTCGTCTCTGCGCGCGAGCCTGGAGGCCTTCGCTGCGAATTGGCTCAGGGTGATTTCCTCCCGCACTTCGATTGCACTCAATAGGGTCGCGATCAGTCACGCGGCATCGGGGAAGAGCAATCTGGGCGAGATCGTGCTCTGCAACGGACGCTTTGCCATCGGCGAGCGACTGAAGCCCCTACTGGAGGCTGCGCGCGACGCCCGGCTGCTTACCTTCGATGATACGGAGACCGCGTTTCGCACGTTTTTCGGTCTCATTGGCCGCGATGTGCAGATCCGGCTGCTGCTCGGCGACCGACTAAGGCTATCCAAGGCCGACATCGCCCGGGATGCGGCCCGTGCGACGCAACAGTTCTTGATGCTCCACAGAGCGGCAAAGGCGCCGGCCGCACCCGGCAGGACGAAGCTCAACCACAGGAAGGAAACGTGACATGCGCGTCTATTACGATCGTGATGCGGACATCAACTTGATCAAGGGCAAGAAGGTCGCCGTGGTCGGCTACGGCAGCCAGGGCCACGCCCACGTGCTGAACCTGAGGGATTCCGGCGTGAAGGAGGTGGCGGTCGCCCTGCGCAGGGGCTCGGCGGGCGTGGCCAAGGCCGAGAACGAGACGCTCACGGTGATGGAGGTGGCCGAGGCCGCCAAGTGGGCCGACATCGTCATGATGCTCACCCCCGACGAGCTACAGGCTGACATCTACAAGGACCACCTGCACGCCAACATGAAGAACGGCGCGGCACTGATGTTCGCCCACGGGCTCAACGTGCACTTTAGTTTGATCGAGCCGCGCGCCGACCTTGACGTCGGCATGATCGCCCCCAAAGGCCCGGGCCATACGGTGCGTTCAGAGTATCTGCGCGGCGCCGGCGTGCCGTGTCTGATGGCCGTCTACCAGGACAAGAGCGGCAACGCCCACGACCTGTTCCTGTCCTACGGTGCCGCCATCGGCGGTGGCCGGGCGGGCATCATCGAGACCACCTTCAAGGAGGAGTGTGAGACCGACCTGTTTGGCGAGCAGGCGGTGCTGTGCGGCGGTCTCGTCGAGCTGATCCGCGCCGGCTACGAGACGCTGGTGGAGGCCGGCTATTCTCCGGAGATGGCCTACTTCGAGTGCTGCCACGAGGTGAAGCTGATCGTCGATCTGATTTACGAGGGTGGCATCGCCAACATGAACTACTCGGTCTCCAACACCGCCGAGTTCGGTGAGTACGTGTCGGGTCCGCGTGTCGTCAACGCGGAGACCAAAGCTGAGATGAAGCGCATCCTGAGCGACATCCAGACCGGCAAGTTCACATCGATGTGGATGCAGGAGTTCCGCTCAGGCCTGCCGCGCTTCAAGGCCACCCGCCGCCTCAACGACTCCCACCCCATCGAGGAGATCGGCGCAAAGCTGCGCGCGATGATGCCCTGGATCAAAGAGCGAGCGCTGGTGGACAAGAGCCGGAACTAACGGCGCAGGGGGGCATATTACCCCAGGGGGTCGCCCCTTCACCACGGCTCGTGGCTCTCGTTGTAGAGTTCCCACCAGCGCTGTGAGCCGACCGGGCCGAGTCCAACAGGCGCTCCTGGTAGTAGGGTTGGGTACGCTCGGCATACGCGGGGGCGCGGTTAGCCATAGCCGTAGGGGTCGAGCGGAGCGGGCGCACGGGAGCCGTAGCTTGGGGTGATGCTTGCTCGGCTTCTGCGGGGCGGCGGAGGCCGCTCCAGTGACACCGGCCACCAGCGCCGCCGCGAGCAGGATCGTGAGGGGGATGCGCATGGTTTTTCCCCTCTGGCGTTGAACTGCAATGCGGACAGCATCATGCCGGCGCGCCAGCGGCAAGGCTTGCCCGGCTGGGCGCGGGGCCACCTCTGCCCATCGTGAAGCCGCGAGCGGCGCACCGGCTGGAGCGGAGTCATGAAGATCGGGAAGGCGCGCTGAGCGGGGCGGGGCACCGAACGTGATGCAGCGGGGCAGGCCGGCCGACAAGAATTTGGCGCACAAGGCCCGTTTTTTACGTACACTGGCGATCCACATTCGAATACCGGCCTCGCGCAGCGATGCGGGCGAGACGCCACAACAAGAGGAGACGCCCAATGAAGCGACTGACAACTGCTGCGGCCATCATCGCAATTGCCTTTTGCCATCTCGCGGGCCAAGCCAAGGCCGAGGGGCCGCCGCAGTTTGCCGTCGATCCCTTCTGGCCCAAGCCGCTGCCTGACAACTGGATCCTCGGGCAGGTGGCAGGCATCGCCGTCGATGCCGACGACAACGTCTGGATCATCCACCGGCCTTCGACGCTGTTGGACGACGAGATGGGTGCGCAGAAGCGCCCGCCGGAGACACGCTGCTGCGTCCCGGCGCCCCCGGTGCTGCAGTTCTCGGGCGACGGCAAACTCTTGAGGAGCTGGGGCGGCCCCGGCCCAGGCTACGAGTGGCCGCAGAGCGAACACGGCATCCACATTGACAAGGAGGGCAATGTCTGGCTCGCCGGCAACGGCAAGAACGACCACCAGATTCTAAAGTTCACGCCCGACGGCAAGTTTCTGCAGCAGATCGGCAAGGCCGGCTCCACCGGCGGCTCGAACAGCAAGACCCAGCTCGGCCGCCCGGCCCACATGGTCACCGACGAGGCCGCCGGCGAGCTCTACGTGGCCGACGGCTATCTCAACCGGCGCATCGTGGTGTTCGACTTGAAGACGGGCGACTACAAGCGACACTGGGGCGCCTACGGCACCAAGGAGGCCACCGACGAGAAACTGCCGCCGTATACTCCGGTGGCTATCACCCAGCTCTCCAAGTCGTTCTCCAATCCGGTGCACTGCGTGCGCCTGGCTCATGACGGGCTCATCTACGCCTGCGACCGCGCCAACGACCGCATTCAGGTGTTCCAGAAGGACGGCACTTTCGTGAAGGAGTTCCAGGTCGAACCCCAGACCCTGCAGAACGGTTCGGTGTGGGACCTCGTGCTGTCGGAGGACCCGGCCCAGCGCTACATCTTCGTCGCCGACGGCGCCAACATGCAAATCGTGACGCTCGATCGCGAGAGCGGGGAGAAGCTGGCAAGCTTCGGCCGTCCGGGCCGCATGGCCGGCGAGTTCAAGTGGATCCACAACATGGCCATAGACGCCAAGGGCAACCTCTACACCTCGGAGGTCGGCTACGGCCGCCGCACCCAGAAGTTCAAGCGCGTGGGTGGCCCGACGAATTGAGCGGCGGTCTTTTGCAAACGCTACAGGAAAGACGGCGCGCTGGCGGGCTGCGTTCGGGCAACGCCAGCGCGGGGTGATCGCGTCCCAATTCCAGCAAAAGTACCACCACGCGTCCGTCAGCAAAAAGACGCCGCGAGCTGGTCCGGGGTCTTTGTTCCCCCGTGCACGATAGCGTTGCAATCGTCATGGCTCCCGCGCCAGCTCCAAGGTCGCCTCGTGCGTCGATGGTCGGCGTGCGACCGTTAAGTTCATGGTGTCGTGGCTCAGCCGACCAGCTCGGCGCCGAAGCGGTCGGCCTGGAGTGGAGGCGCGGCCACATGATATTCCGGATGCGGGGCAGGATATTCCGGATGCGGGGCAGGCATTCCATGCACCCCAGTTGAGATGCGCGGGAATCGCGGTCCAATCGTTGGTCGGTATGGGGGCGATTGGACCCTTGGCAGCGGCTTGCCCATAACCCTGTCGCTCGCAACCGAGAGCCCTGGTTTTCGGCCCACCCCCGATCCCAGCGGCCGGGCATCGCGCGCGCTTTGCTCGATCATGCGCTCGATCACTCGGGTTCGTCTGCAGCCCGCGCGCCTCCTCCTGCGCGGGCTCGAGCTGTTCCCTACCCCGACTTAGTTTCCATTCGCTGGGCGCACCCGCATGGATGAAAGGCGTGCTGCACTGCAGTGAGTTTCTGGATAGTTCGCCATGGGCGGAGAGCCCACCCGCAGCGGCGTCCTGTTTCGCGCGGATCACGCGCTCGGGCAGCATCTTGGGCGCGTCTTGCCGTCAATCTCCCGGATTCCGAAGACCCTCGGCGGTGGCCAGGTTCTCCGCCCCGGCCCTGTCGCTCGGATGGCAGGGACAAGCGCGTCGACGAAGCACTGAAGCGCATGGTCGCCGCCCCATACCACGTCGCCGCCCCATATAACAGGGACAACAGGAACGCCACGCCCGGCGGCCTTGCGCTGCTGCCACCTCAAAAAGGCAAACTCGCCGATGGTCTCCATGTGCTCAAGTGGAAAGGCTGCGACGATCATCCTCTCCCGAAGCTCTTCGAGCGTTTCGTCTGGCGCCACAAAAGGGCAACACGTTCGACACGCTGACGGCGGATCGGCCAAGACCCAACTATGACGCGATGACCAAGGTGACGGTTCCGACAAGCGCGCCGGAAACAAGTTCCCCGTCTCCGCTCCTTGGCCCATCATGGCGTTGGTGTGTCGAAGAACTTGTTGGGCTTGAGGAAGAACGACAGGGCGATACAACCGTTGGGGGCGCGGGCGTGGTGGCAGTTGCCAGCCGGGCGCCACACGTAGTTGCCGGCGGTGACGACGCCCTCGTCGTCCTCCAGCGCGCCCTCGAGCACCCAGGTCTGTTCCAGCTCGACGTGCTCGTGGTCGGGCAGCGCGGCGCCGGGTCGGAACCTGACGAGCGCCGTCATCAGCCCGGTGTCGTTGTCCTCCATCAGCATCTTCATGTCGACGCCGGGGAAGCGCGTCGCCACCCAGGGGAGGT